>DOEZ01000708.1 GCA_003532715.1 Planctomycetaceae bacterium | reverse complement strand
CCTGGCTCTTGACGCCGAGCGTCGATTCGACGAGCGCCGCCAACGCGCGCTGAGCCGTTATTACATCGCGTCCGGCGCGGGCGGGCTGGCTGTCGGCGTTCACACGACCCAGTTCGAGATTCGCGATCCGAAGGTTGGCCTGTTCCGGCCCGTCCTCGCGGCCGCCGCCGACGAAATGAACCGCGCCGACCAATCTCGCGACGAGCGGCTTATCCGCATCGCCGGCGTCTGCGGCCGCACGCCGCAGGCGCTCGATGAGGCGAGTCTCTGCGCCGAGTTGGGCTACCACGCCGGCCTGCTAAGCCTTGCCGCCATGGTCGATACCGACACGGTCGAGTTGATCGCCCATTGCCGCGCCGTGGCCGAGGTCATCCCGATCGTCGGGTTCTATTTGCAGCCGGCCGTCGGCGGGCGAGTCTTGTCGCATCGATTCTGGCGCGAATTCGCCCAGATCGAACGGGTCGTGGCAATCAAGATGGCCCCCTTCAACCGCTACCAGACACTCGACGTCGTTCGAGCCGTCGTCGAAGCGGGACGAGACGACATCGCGCTGTACACCGGCAACGACGACAACATCGTCGTCGACTTGCTCACGCCTTATGTCGTTCGTCGCGACGGCCGGCCGGTCCGGCGGCGGATCGTCGGCGGGCTGCTTGGTCACTGGTCGGTCTGGACCCGCAAGGCTGTCGAACTGTTCGAGACATGTCGTTGCCTCGCGGCCGACGACGCCGACATACCGGCCGACCTGTTGCAGCGCAACATCGAGGTGACTGACGCGAACGCGGCTTTTTTCGACGCCGCGAACGGATTCGCTGGTTGCATTGCCGGATTGCACGAAGTGCTTCGCCGCCAAGGGCTTCTGGCGGGAACCTGGTGCCTCAACCCGAGCGAACGGCTCAGTGCGGGGCAGAAGGAAGAGATCGACCGGGTGTATCGGGCCTACCCACACCTGAACGACGATGCGTTTGTCGCCGAGCATTTGAATGAATGGCTGGCGTGCGGGTGATCTCGTTCAGAATCTTCCGTCGCGGCACTCGAAGTGCGTCGGCTTGGCCAGACACTCGCCGTCGCGCATCACCCAGTCGGCAATCCAGCCAACCATCCGCTCGTGGTCCACTTCGGGCCAGCCGAGCCGTTCGTAGCCCGCCAGTCCGTTGCTCAACAATGCGTCGGTTGCCTCGACGCCGGTAATGCGAACTTCCTTGTCCATCAGTTGGCCAAATCGCTCGGCGAGGCGGCGGACGCTCAGGACTTCGGGACCGACCACATTGAGTACCACGGGCGGCACGGTCGCGTGCTCCAACGCGCGGAGCATCATCGCGCACGCATCGCCTTGCCAAATCACGTTGACGTACCCCATGGTCACGTCGACCGGCTGATCGTTCCAGACTTTATTGGCCACGTCGACTAATACGCCGTAACGCGGTTCGTTCGCATAGTTGAGCCGTGCAATCACGGTGGGCGAATTCAGGGCCTTCGCGTAATAATCGAACACCCGCTCACGTCCCAAGCAACTGTAGGCATACTCGCCGATTGGTTCCGGAGGATCAGTTTCGAGCGATCCGCTTTGACTGACGGGCGTGAGGGGATAGACATTGCCGGTCGAGAAGACAACGAATCGCGACCCGGCGAAACGCCGCGCCACGATGCCGGGCACGACCGTGTTCAGTGCCCACGTCAAGCCCTCGCGGCCGGTGGTTCCGAATTTCATGCCGGCCATGATCACGATGTTTTCGGCGTCGGGGAGGGCCGCCACCTGGTCCGGATCGAGCAGATCGCAACGGATCGTTTCGACGCCGGCCGCGGCCAGAGCGGATTCCGCTTCGTTTCGCGCGAACCGCGAAACGCCGATCACGCGTCGGGCGACCCCGGCGGCGTCCGTCGCTCGCCGGGCCATGACGGCCAGGTTGGGTCCCATCTTGCCACCGGCCCCCAAGACCAGAATATCCCCCCGAAGGCTTCGCATGGCCTCCACGAGCGCCTCGGTCGGGGTGCTCAGCACGCGATCCAAGTGCTCGACGTTTCGGATCGGGTCGCTTGTTTCCAACGCCTCACTCATCCTCGCTCCTCGTTCCTTCCTCTCGGAAAATGGTTAGTGTCCAACTTCATCATGATTGCCCCGGCCGATTCCTTCAATCCACAATCTCGCAGAAGAAGTCAGCTATTTCGTACCGGCCATGGATTTCCCCTCGCGTCCGTGCTAATCTGCGGTATGGCAAAAATGTGACATTGTGTTTGTTATTTTGTCGGGAACCGCTCGATGCGACAGGTTCGACGCATTGCCTTGCTGGTCGAAAGCTCGCGGAACTACGGGCGAGGGCTCCTTCGTGGAATCTCGTCGTACGTTCGCGAACACGGCTACTGGTCGTTCTTTTTTCAGCCGCACGGCCTCGAGGATGGCGCTCCGGTCTGGCTCGGGCGATGGGAAGGCGACGGGATCATCGCGCGAGTCAACGACGAGCAGATGGCCGAAGTGCTCTCGGCGGTTCGCGTGCCGGTTGTCGACCTGCGCAATTCGGTGACGACGGCCGGTTTCCCCGGCATCGGTCCCGACAACCGCCTCGTCGCGCGGTTGGCCGCCGATCATTTTCTCGAACGCGGGTTCCGCCAGTTCGGCTTCTGCGGGATGCCTCGCGGCGTCTACCGCTACATGGATCAGCGACGAGACAGCTTCGTCGAAATACTCGCCGAGGCGGGATACGTGTGTTCGGCCTTCGAGCTGTCGGCCAACCCACGCGGGGCGCGAGGCTGGGACAACGCCCAGGATCGCCTTGCCCGATGGATCGCCCGATTGCCGAAGCCCGTGGCCGTCATGGCCTGCAACGACGATCACGGAATTCGCGTTCTCGACGCGTGTCAGCGTGCCGAGGTGTCGGTGCCCGAGGAAGCGGCCGTGCTTGGGGTGGACGACGACCAGACGCTCTGCACTTTGAGCGCGCCCCCTCTGTCGAGCGTGAATCTCGACGTCGAGGGAATTGGCTACGCCGCGGCCGAACTGCTCGATCGGCTCATGGGCGGAGAGAGGCCGCCCGAGAAGACGATCGAGCTTCCGCCGCGCGGCGTCGTCACTCGGCAGTCGACCGACATCCTGGCGACCGACGACAACGAGGTTGCCATGGCGCTGCGGTTCATTCGCGAGCGGGCTTGCGACGGGATTCGGGTGGGAGACGTGGTTCGGCATGTTCTCATCTCGCGAAGCAGTCTCGAACGGCGTTTCAAGGCCGTCCTGGGCCGCACGCCAAGTCTCGAAATCCAACGCATTCAAATGGACCGAGCCAAGCAACTCTTGTCGGAAACGACCCTCTCGCTCGAAACCGTGGCTCGGCGGAGCGGCTTCGGATCACGCAATTACTTCTCCGAGGTGTTTCACAAGTCGATCGGACTGACGCCGGGACAGTATCGGCGGAAGTATTCCGAGCGTTGACGTGGCCTTGGCCGCCTTACGGGACCGGACGAACGATAATCCGGACTTCCTCGGATGACGTCAATTCGATGGGTAACCCGGCGATCAGTTCAGAACCGCTCATCCGTCGCGCGGGGCCGCCATCCACGATCACCTCGTAGGTGCTATCGGGAGTCACCACATACCATTCGGTCAACTCATTGATCCGCGGATAGTTCACGGGCAGATGGAACCACTCGCGCCAGCGCGCCAGGTCAAAGGTCAGTTTTCCCGACCATGGTTGGTCCGCTCGAACCCAAACGCACAATCCGC
>DOEZ01000116.1 GCA_003532715.1 Planctomycetaceae bacterium | reverse complement strand
GGACCTCGGCAAACGCCACGGCCCGACGCCCCCACGCGACCCGACGCCGCCGCGCGCGGCCAAGCCGCCGATGGCCAACGTTGGACGCGCCCCGTCGCCGCTGTTCCGCCGCCGTTGCCCAAGGGCGCTCGCGCCACGGGCGGCGAAGCCCAAGACCCGACTTCGGCCTCCGGACGATTCGACGCCCTATCGCCCACCGAACGAGTCTGGCAAAAAGGGCTGCTCTGGATCGGCCTGGCGCTGGCGGCCGTTCTGCTCGTCGGGCTTGTGCTATTGATTGTCTTCTCGAAGGGTTCGACCACCGGACAGAACGCCGAACAGCCCGCCGATCCGACCGCCGACCAACCGGCCGACCCATCCGCCGATCCGGCAACCAAGCCCGACGCCGACAACCTCGCGGCGGCGGTCCCCACGGCCGGCGAGTTGAACGTCGCCTGGATCGCCGACGACGCGCGAATGGTCGTCAGCCTCACCCCGTCGCGTTTGGCCGATCGCTCGGGCATGGATCGCATGGTCGAAGCGGCCGGCCCGGCGTGGGAGCCGGTCATCGAAAAGATCCTGGCCGGTTTCTCCCTCGGCCCGCACGAACTGCGGCGCGTCACCTGGAGCGCAAGCGACCTGACCGATCTGGCCCGGGGGAGTCTCGTTGCCATCGAACTCGAGCCGACCGTCGACGCGAGCCGATTGGCCACGGCGGGCGCGGCGGCCGGGCTGCGTTTTCGCGGCCGGGATTGCCGCCGTCTGACCGAGGGCGAGTGGACCGAGCCGTTCGCCCTGCTCGGCGAGCATACGATCGTCACCGGGCGGCCCGAGATGCTGCGAGCCTTGGCCGCGCGGACCGAGCCGCGGCTGACGAGCCGGGCGTTGGCCAAAATGTTCGAGGTTCTGGGCGACCAGGCTGAGCTGTCGCTGTTGCTCGATCTGGCGGCGGCGCGCGAGGCCGGGTGGCGGCTGCCCGACGGCACGCTGAACGTCTGGCCCGAGGGGGCCGATTCGTGGAACACGCTCTGGCGCGTGCCCGAGGGACTGGGCATCGACCTTCGGATAGACGGCCGGACGATGCACAGCAAGATCGACCTGGTTTGCGCCGACATCCCGACGAGCGAAACGGTTCTGGCTGCGGTCGAGCGGCTCGTGCCCGGCGGGAAGGACCTGCTCGACCAGCGCGAGAAGGCCCTCGGCGAGCCGGCCGACGAGAAGATTGACGACGAGAAGGTTCCGGCCGTGCGAATCGAGGGCTATCGCCTCCTGCTCCGCGAGGTCGTGGCCGCGCTGGGCGCGACGCGGTGGGAGCAATTCGAGACGACCGTCCGCGTGCGAACCGACTGGTCGCGTGATTTTCTGGGCGTGGGCCTCTTGGCGCTCGATGCGATGGCCGAGGTTCGCGGCGATTGGCTCTCGGCGCTCGGTCGAGTGCTCGAAACGCGGCAGTCGCGGCTGTTGGAGGGAATCGAAGACTATCGCCGGGCGAACGGCTACTACCCGGCGGCCGCGGTCGGCGGCGGGTTGCTTCCGCCCGAAACGCGGCTGAGTTGGATGGCCACGTTGTTGCCCTACTACGGACATGGCGACTGGCACGATCGGCTGCAATTCGGCTTGTCATGGAACGCGGGCGAGAACGCGCCGGTGACGAAGCAGCCTCTGTCCGAGGCGGTCAACCCGGCGTTCGGCCCCAGCGCGACGCCCGAGGGCTATCCCGTCACGCACTACGTCGGCTCGGCCGGTTTGGGCGACGGCGCGGGCAAGCTCAGCGCCGACGACCCTCGCGCCGGTATGTTCGGCTTTGGGCGGCAGACGCGGCCGAGTCAGATCAAGGACGGCGCAAGCAACACGATCGCCATTTTGGGCGTGAGCCGCGACCCGGGGCCCTGGGCGTCGGGCGGCCGGGCGACCGTTCGCGCGCTGACCCAGTCGCCCTACGTCGACGGCCCCGACGGATTCGGCACGGGCCAACCCGACGGAATGTACGTCGGCATGGCCGACGGCTCGGTCCGTTTCCTGTCCAAAGACATCGACCCCCAGGTCATGGAGCGGCTGGTCACGATCAACGACGGTGGGCCGCCGGTCGCGCTACCCGGCGCGGCCGAGGGTCCCGCGGCCGACACGCCGCCCAAAACGGCGTCCTCGGAACCAAAGCCCGACGGCGAGGCCGAACCAACCCCGGAACAAGACCCGGCGGCCGACAAGGGGGCCGAAGCCGAACCACCGGCGATCGAAATCCCGGCCGAAATCGCCGCGAAGCTCGATCGCCCGATCGGACACATCGCGTTGGAGAACGTCAAGCTCGGCGGCCTGGTCCACACGGTCCGGCAGATTACCGAATTGGAGATCAGCTTCGACCAGGCGGCCCTCGAAAAAGCGGCCGTCACGCTCGACACGCTGGTCAGCGTCGATCTGAAGGACACGACCGTCGGCCAGGTGCTGTCCGAAGCGTTGGCCCAGTGCTTCCTGATCTACACGGTCCGCGACGGCCGACTGCTGGTAACCAGCCCGGAACCGCTAAAGACCAAATGACACCGTAGGGTGGGGCGATTGCAGCACGTCTTGTCGGAAACGCGCGAAGTCTCGGGCAAAACGTGCTGCAATCGCCCCACCGGGACCAAGGTTTCCATCCCGTTCGATAAACAATCCGGGCCGGTTTTCGCCCATTTCAGGCCCATTTCACGGTTTTTTCTAACTTAGCCCTTGAACCAAACCGATTTTCGAGTTAAATAGTGTTGTTAGAGGTTACGGCAAACGAGTCGTTCTCGTGAGAAGATCGAAACTGCGATGAAATCTTCCTGGTACGCCTATTTCTGGTTTTATTTTACTCCCGCCAGGTCGCGGGGCCGGAGGAGGTGTGCTTAGTTAACCTCTGACGAAGTGCGATAAAACGCCAAAGCCCCGAGACCTGAAAAGGTCTCGGGGCTTTTTTGTTTTCTGGAAACCCAAAGACTGTAAGAGGAACACTGATTTTCGCTGATTATCGCTAATTCTCTTCATCAGCGTCAATTAGTGGAGATTAGTGTTCCCAAAAAAGTGCTTAACGGATACGGACGTCCATATGGCTTTAAGGGGGACTGTCTCCCTTGGCCTAAACTGACTATTGCCAAGGAAACCAGACCATGATCGTTGTAATGAAGCGGGGCGCGACGCCCGAGGAGATCCAGCACATGATTCGCCGAGTGGAAGAACTGGGCCTAAAAGCCCATCCGATCTACGGGACCGAGCGGACGGTCATCGCCGCGATCGGCGAAAAACGCGACGAGTATCGCCAATCGCTCGAAAGCGGCCCCGGCGTGGCCGAAGTCGTGCCGATTCTCGCTCCCTACAAAGTGGCCAGCCGCGAGGTCAAGCCCGAGTCGACCGTCGTCCGCTGCGGCAGCCTGGCCGTCGGCAACAGCCACATCGGCATGATCGCCGGGCCGTGTTCGGTCGAGAGCGAAGAGCAGATGATCAGCACGGCCCGAGCGGTCAAGCGAGCCGGCGGCACGGCCCTTCGCGGCGGCGCGTTCAAGCCGCGAACCAGCCCCTACGCATTCCAGGGCATGAAGGAAGAAGGGCTCAAACTGCTGGCCGCCGCGCGCGAAGAGACCGGCTTGGTGGTCGTCACCGAGGTGGTGGCCGCCGAGGACACCGACCTGGTCGCCCGCTATGCCGACGTCCTGCAAATCGGCGCGCGCAACATGCAAAACTACCGATTGCTGGAATCGGCCGGCCAGACGCACAAGCCCGTCCTGCTCAAACGGGGCGCGGCGGCAACGATGGACGAACTGCTGCTGGCGGCCGAGTACATTCTCGACACGGGCAACCCCAACGTCATGCTCTGCGAGCGCGGCATCCGCACGTTCGAGTCGCACACGCGGTTCACGCTGCCGCTGGCGAGCGTCCCCTATCTCCACGAGCGGACGCACCTGCCGGTGGTCGTCGATCCAAGCCACGGAACGGGCCATTCGAGCCTCGTCACGCCGATGGCATGCGCGGCGATCGCCGCCGGGGCCGACGGGGTGATCGTCGAGGTCCACCCCAACCCCGAAATGGCCCTGAGCGACGGCTACCAATCGCTCACGTTCGAGCAGTTCGGCCACATGATGGCCCTATGCCGCAAAATGGCCGACGCCATGGGCCGTCAGATCACGATTAATGAAAGCGTCAAGAAGCCGTAGCCACGCGGATTGGCAGCCGGGCGAAAGAAGCAATAGCCTAACCGCCGAGACGCCGAGACACGGAGTCCCTGTGAATCGCGATAGGCCCGCGACTACCAATTGTCGAAGCCGATTTGGTCGCCGCGTTCGTTTAGGCGGATGGATTTCGCGCCGACGACCGACTCGGGATCCTCCAAGGCGGCGTCGAGTTGCACCAGCGCGCGGAGCAAAAAGCCGACGCCGTCGAGCGTGCTGTAATGGGCGCTGGCCGGATGCCCGCGGAAGAGGCCCTCGTAATAGAGCTTCGAGACGGCTTCGCGAGCCATTTCCTGGGCGTCGTCGAGATAGGCTCGCTGTCCGGTCAGTGCGTAGAGATGCACGAACAGCGACACGGTCCGGCCGTATTTGTCGGCATACGTTCCGTGGCGGCCGTACCGCCGGGCGTAGTCGGCGTATTGTGCCGGGGCGATCAGGCAGCCTTTCGACGGGGGATCGCGGCGAATCCACTCCGCCCACCGCTTGGCCGTTTCGAGCATCAATCGGTCGCCGGTCGCCTGATACGCGTAAGCATACGCCTGGGCCGTGTAAATCGGGTATTCGTAGGCTAGCTGGATCGGCTCCCAAAGGTCGATGAAACCGCGTGCTTCGCTCCTTTCGTAGCCGTTTCTAGCGCGGGGGCCCGGTTCGGGCGTGCCGTCGAGCCGCAGCGAACCGAAGAATTTGCCACTCTTCGGATCGTAGCCGTGGCGTGCGTAGGCCGTCAGGTAGGCGAGCGCCTGATCGCGAAACGTCGTGTTGCCGGTCAGTTCATGGCTCTTGAGCAGATAGTAGCAGTAGATTCCGGTGACGCTCGTGTCGGAGTGCCGGCCATCGAAACGGTCGCGGCCGCTTCCCGTCTGGCCGGGCAGAAGGCCGGTCGTCGAATCGCGGTGCTGCCAGTGGTGGTCGGCAACTCGGCGTGCCCAGTCGAGGTGCTCGGGCTCCTTCGTTTTGGAATAGAGAAACGCGAACGCATGAACGAAGGCTCCGCCCGAAATCGGAAAGGCGCGGCCACGTTTGGCGTTGGCGTGCCGGTTGTGTTCGCCTGTGTCCTTGTCGAAGACGTGCCATTGCCAAATGGCCTCAATCGCCGCGCGAGTGGCCTCGGGATTAACCCGCCAAAGGTGCTCCCATCGCACGCTGGGAAGATTGATTTCGTGATGGTTGTCCTTCGTCGAGATCATCGCGTCCTTTTCAGGGTCGTAGCAGCGATGCGTGCCCCACCAGAACAGGTTCTTGTCGCAGGTCAGGTTAGTGAGGCAGCGAAGATACGAATCGGCGAACCGGGCGTATTTTCGCTCGCCCGTCCGTTGGGAAAGCAGATGAAACACTTCGACCAACGGCTGATCGGACAGCGGTTCGCAGCCGTCGAACCGGCCGAAGCTCCGCCACCGGGTGGGCGACTCGCGCGGCGATTCGGGACGACGCTTGTCGCGCACGTCGAGCATCGGCACGAGCATCGGTTGACGCACGCCGCCGTATTGATCCGTCCCATATTCCATGAGGCTGTCCAAACACGACGCCACGTAGTCGCGATAGGGACGCCGTTCGACGTCGGCCGGCGCGATTCCACTATCGAGCACGATGGAGGGCCTCTCGCCGCGAGGACGCTTGATCGTCGTTGCGGACGCGATCGGCTCGGCAAAAAGCGACGCGGCGTCGAGTGACAGACAAACGGCAATCGAGGCGACTGCCAGTGCGTGGCGGATCATGATTTTTCCTCGGGCGGGACGCGAAGCCGTACGAGCCGATCGCGGACGATCGAAGGCGAGCGTCGTATTCAGGCGGGAAGGAATGGGGGGATGGCGGACCGAAGCCCGCGTGCCGGGCCACTCACGGCCCACGGCCATTTTCCCTGATCGGAGCCGGATTTGTCAACCGCGCTTGGTTCCGCAGTTTTGTCGGCCTTTCCGTCAGTGGTCAATCTCGCACTTTGGCAATTCCTGCTGAAGCCTCTTCGCTCCGTCAACACCAACAATCTG
>DOEZ01000164.1 GCA_003532715.1 Planctomycetaceae bacterium | reverse complement strand
CGTGCCGCGCCATTTCGAGGCTGACGAACAACACGGGCACGTTCTCGTTGATGGCGATGTTCTCGGCGATGTTCGTCGCGAACGCCGTTTTGCCCATGCTCGGACGCGCGGCAAGAATGATCAACTCCGAGTCGTGCAGCCCGCCGGTCAGCTTGTCGAGATCGACGAACCCGGTGGGCACGCCGCTGGCCCCGCCGTGCTCCATGCGGTGGTCGATCAGGTCGAACGTCTCCATCAGCACGTCATGAATGTTGCTTACCTGATCCGAGCTTCGGCTGTCGTGGATCGAGAATATCTTCTGTTCGGCCTGGCCGAGCAGTTCGTCGGGCTGGAACGACGGCTCGTAGGCGTCGCGCAAAATCTCGGTGCTGGCGTGGATCAGCGATCGCAGCGTGGCCTTGTCGCGGACAATCGCCGCATAGTAAACGGCGTGGGCCGCGACGCCGACCGAGCGTGCTATCTCCGCCAGATAGGCCCGATCGCCGACCGCTTCGAGCTCGCCGGCCGCCTTGAGCCGCTCGACCAGCAACGTGATGTCGATCCGCAGCCCGTCGGTATGCATTTCGACGATCTGCCGAAACAGCTTCTGGTGGGCGTCGGAATAGAAATCCTCCGCCCGAACGATCATCAACACGTCGTCGCAGAAATTCGGATCCAACAGCAAGCTGCCGAGTACCCCCTTCTCGGCGTCGAGGCTCTGCGGCGGCAACCGATCGAGCACGTCGCCCGATCGAGCCGCATGGGACGTATCAACCCGGGCACTCTGGGATGCATCATTGCGAGGAGCGGTGGCCATGGCAATCCGTTTGGCGAAATGAAAAAAACGAGCGACGTCGAAAATGTAGGATAGCCGCCCAAAATGTGGGATAGCCACCCTCGGCTGTCATGAATGACTCTCAATTCGTCACTACTGATCACCACATCCGGGGGCGGCCGTGCTACTGATCACCACAGCCGGGGGCGACTGTGCTACGTTGTGAACCAGACCATCTTAGAGGGCCATCCGGCCGGTTGCAAGCACCCGAGTGGACAGTCTGAAATAGGCCCGTTTCAAGGCAAGGTTCTTGCCGCCCCCCCACACGAGTCTGGTGTCCGCTTTTCCGACGCCGTCGCGTAGTCTATGATAAAGATCCCCGTCACGGATCACCTGGCCCGGTTTCCCCCACCCTGCCCGCATGAGGTCACCATGAACGCCCGCCGACAATCGGTCGCCCTCCTTCTGCTCCCGCTGTTGACTCTCTTGATTGGGATTGGTTCGTCGCGAGCCGACGACGCGCCGGTCAAACTCGAATTGATCGAGGTGACGAAGGTGTGGGACAAAGCCCCGCACAACGCCTTCACCGATCTCATCCGGTTTCGCGATCAGTGGTATCTCGGGCTCCGCGAGGCCAAATCGCACGGGGTTGCCGGCGACGGCGATGTTCGCGTGATCCGATCGGCCGACGGAAAGCATTGGGAGTCGGTCGCCCTGTTGGACTGGGGGCCCGAGTGGGACATGCGCGACGCCAAGCTCAATGTCCTGCCCGACGGACGGCTCATGCTCAACACGGCGGCCGCGCCGCTGGCCGACATCGGCAGCCGCCAGTCGTTGGCTTGGTTCACCAACGACGGGACCGACTGGTCCGACGGCCCGCACAAGGTGGGCGAGTTGGATTATTGGCTCTGGGGCGTCACGGTGCATCCCGACGGCGCGATCTACGGTGTCGGCTACGGCGATCTGAAGAACCGACCCTGCACGTCGCGGTTGTATCGAAGCACCCATGGCATCGACTACGCGACCATCGCGTCAACCATGTCGGCGACGCCGACGTCGGGCGAGACGGCCCTTCTCTTCCGCAACGACGGTTCGGCCGTCGCGCTGGTCCGATTGCAGGGCGATCGCTCGCGCATCGGAACGGCCCGCGGCGACTACACCGAATGGACCTTCAAGGATATCGACCAAGGGACGGGCGGTCCCGAACTGATCGAACTACCCGATGGAACCTTGCTTGCCGGCACGCGGCTTCTCTCGGGCAAGGTTCGCACGTCGTTGTGCTGGGTCGATCCCGAGGCGGGCCGAATGGTCGAACTCCTGCAATTGCCCTCGAAGGGCGACACGAGCTATCCGGGACTCGTCTGGCACGACGGCGTGCTCTGGATGAGCTACTACTCGACCCACGAAGGCAAGTCGTCCATCTACCTGGCGAAGATCCGCGTCAAACCGGCGGCCAATTAGCTTCTGTGCGGAAACAACCGTAGGGTGGGGCGATTGCAGCGAATTTCTTTGGAATCCCTGCTCTTCCGACAAGGTTCGCTGTAATCGCCCCACCCTTCTGCCTATGAAACAGCTCGTCCTCGCCTGCAATTCGAGCTGGTATCATGCACACCGTGCGCCGCTCACCAGCACCGCGAATACTCCGCGCTAGTCGGAACCATCCCTTGCCGCGAGTCCCGCGATACGGAAAAAGTTGCCCAGCAGCGTTCGTCCGTCGACGTGCTCGTCGTCATAGCTTTCCGGGTGAAATTGCACGCCGTAGAGAATCCGCCGGCGATGCTTCATCGACTCGATGGCGCAATTCGCCGTGCCCGCCAGAAGCACGAAGTCGGGCGGCAACTGTTTGACCTCCGCCGAATGACTCTGTTTCACCATCGGCGCGTCGCCAAGTCCGTCGAACAGCGTGTCGGGACGGCGGACATGCACGGTCATGAACCCAGTTTCCTTGAAGAAGCCGGGAGTATAGGATGGGGCCGGATCCGCTTCGCCCGGCCTCAAACGCCGCATTCGGGCGACCGTCGAGCCAAACGCCTCGCCGATCAATTGATGCCCACGGCAGATGCCGAGCATCGGTTTGTCGGTTTCGCGAATCACGGCGACCGTTTCCCAACTCAGAGGTTCGACGGTCTGGCCGGCCTGGCCCATGACGATGATCGCCCGAAGGTTCGGATTCGTGAAATCCTCGCGCGAGATCTGCGTGTAGTGAACCACCATGCACGGCACGCCCGACAATTCCTTCATCCGAGTGCGAAATCGAGCCAGCTTGTCGCTCCACCGCGGCCCCGCCGGTTGCTCCATGCTCTTGCGAATCACGGCCGGATCTTCCATGTCGACGCCGCACACCACCGGATGATCGACCGTGCGAAGCTCTTCGGGCGTCTCGTGCAAGCCATCGAGCCCCTCGCGCGATTTCGATCGAAGGGCTTCGAGAAACAGCGGCACGGTTCGCTCGATGTCGACGCCGGCGATCCGGAAGAAGTTCGACAACAACACGCGCCCGTCGGTTTGGACGTAGGTGTGCCGCCCGGGGTGGAACTGCACTCCGTAGACGGGACGCGTCTTGTGCTTGACCGCGAGGACATGGCCTTCGCGCGATTCGGCAAGCAAGAGCAATTCGTCGGACAGCGAAT
>DOEZ01000272.1 GCA_003532715.1 Planctomycetaceae bacterium | reverse complement strand
GTCGTCCCTGTTTGCGGAAAATACCTATATTCTACACCTGCAAGGTCATAATGCCTGTGTCATGGTCGATCCGGGTCTCGAACCGGGCAAAGTCATTGCTTATCTCGACCGAAACGGCCTCGTACCAGAAGCGGTCCTGCTGACGCACGGTCACAGCGACCACATCGCCGGGTGTGGGGCTGTCAAGCAGCGATGGCCCGAGTGCCCCCTGGTAATTGGGGTAAACGACGCGGCAAAGCTTACTGACCCGCGGGCGAACCTCTCGGCTTCGTTCGGCTTCGATTTGACGGTTCCGCCGGCCGACGTTACGGTCGTCCACGGCCAGCGATACTCGGCTGCCGGCCTGGAATTCGAGGTTCGCGAGATTCCCGGACATTCCGCTGGACACGTGGTCTTCCTTCTCGACGACCATGCTCCGCCCTGGGTTCTGGTCGGCGACGTCATCTTTGCGGGAAGCGTCGGACGGACTGACTTTCCGGACGGCGACTTCGAGAAACTTGCCCAGGGAATCCACCGGGAACTGTTCACTTTGTCCGATAAGACTGTATTGCTACCCGGCCACGGTCCTGCGACGACTGTCGGTCGCGAAAAGCAGACCAATCCGTTCGTGGGAGTCCAAGACTAAGACATGAAAAAACAAAGTCCTTCCTTCAGCATCACGCTTCGCCTGCGGTACCCCAATACGGTGGGGCAACTCAACCAGATTATTTCGGCCGTTTCCACGGCGGAAGGTTCCCTGGGAACGTTGGCCGTCGTCAGCTCGAATCATCAAACCATCGTCCGCGACATCTCGTTTGACTCTCGCGACGTCGAGCATGCACAAAGGATCGTCGAGGCTGTCTCGCGCGTTGCGGGCGTCGAAGTACTCGACGTGTGCGATCGGACGTTCGCCATGCACGTCGGCGGAAAGATCGAGGTCAACACCAAGGTCCCGCTGATCAGCGCCGACGAGCTGTCGATGGCCTACACGCCGGGGGTTGCCCGCGTTTGTCGCAGAATCCACGAGGACCGCGAGGCCTCGTTCGAATACACGATTCGGGCGAACACGGTGGCGGTCATTACCGATGGGACGGCCGTATTGGGACTGGGCGACATCGGCCCGGAAGCCGCCCTGCCGGTCATGGAGGGCAAGGCGGCGTTGTTCAAGGTGTTTGGCGGCGTCAACGCCTTTCCGATCTGCCTGGACACCAAGAACACCGAAGAAATCATCAAGGCGTGCAAACAACTTGCACCGGGTTTCGGCGGGTTCAATCTCGAGGACATCTCTTCGCCGCGTTGTGTCGAGATTGAGCAACGGCTCATCGACGAACTGGACATTCCGATCTTCCACGACGACCAACACGGCACCGCGGTCGTCACGCTCGCGGCCCTCCGCAACGCCCTGAAGCTTGTCGGCAAGGACATGGACAAGATTCGGATCACGATTAACGGCGCGGGAGCCGCCGCCTATGCCATCACACGACTGCTGCAAGCGGTTGGCGCGAAACACATCGTTTTGTGCGACCGCAAGGGCATCATCTGCGACGTGCCGAGCGACGGCGCGAACCTGGTCAAGAAGTGGCTGGCCGAGAACACCAATCCCGAAAGGCTACAGGGCGGCCTTGATGACGCAATGGTCGGTGCCGACGTGTTCGTCGGCGTTTCGGCGGCCGACGTGCTTTCGCTCGACTCGGTCAAGAAAATGGCCGACAACGCCATCGTGTTCGCCATGGCGAATCCCGACCCCGAGATTGACCCCGACCTGGCCGCGAGACATGCGAGGGTGGTGGCCACCGGCCGGTCGGACTACCCGAACCAAATCAACAACGTCCTGTGTTTTCCGGGGCTGTTCCGCGGCGTGTTCGAGGTTCACGCCAGGGTGATCAACGACGAGATGAAGATAGCCGCGGCCGACGCCATCGCCGGCGTCGTCGCCGCCGACGAGCTGAGGCCGGATTACGTCATCCCGAGCGTCTTCGACAAACGCGTGGCCGAGGCCGTCGCGCGGGCCGTCGCGTCGGCGGCCGAGGCGACCGGTGCCGCAAGGCGATAGGGTGTTGCAGGGCGATAGGTTCACGGTCGGGCGAGGGGCAAATCAGACAGTTGGGGGGACGGGAGAACTGCAAACTCCCGGAAGCGTAGAAGCATACTGGTGTGCCACTGCTTGCCGGGAATAGTTCGAGTTGAAACAACAACCTCGCGCTGCTTGCAACCTATGGCATGTCAACCAGTTGCGGCAAGCAGTGCCCCATGTTGGGATAAATCGCTTGCAAGACCTGCAAGCAGTGGCACACGAAGTATCTCGACTTTGCAGTTCTCCTGGTTGGGGGGCACGCGACTGGACGGCGGCGCGCGAACGTGCTAGATTAACGGGTTCACGAAGTCCGAGGCAACTCGGCCTGGGGGACGTAGCTCAGTTGGGAGAGCACCGCTTTTGCAAGGCGGGGGTCGTCGGTTCGAGTCCGATCGTCTCCACATGTACATCTGTACACCTTAGCGGATTGTCGAAAACCCTTGTATTTTCAGGGTTTTTCTTGTCTCGCTTCAAGGGCTTTCCAGGGGTTTCGCGCATGGACTGCACCGGATTTCGCACCGCGCCCGATGCCGCTTTCTGGAAGTCCGCGTCGGTCACTTGGACGTAATGCCGGGCCGCGATTGCCACCGTGTTGCCGATCCACTTGCAGACGGTGGTTATCGGGTACTCTCGCGCCAAGTCCGATTCGCAGCTAGCTCGAAGGGCATGGAACAAGCGGGGCCACCGATCCAAGCCCGCCCGATCGACGATCCGGCCGAATTCGGTTCGGAGATTCATATTGACCCAGCCGCTCGGGCCGTTGGCCGCCGGAAGGTAGAGGTTCTCAGGGATCACGTTGGCTTGGCCTTCGGCCGCCATGTCCCACGCCGTTTCGAGGTAGGGCCGCAACCGGGCGAACATGGGCACCGCCCGCCGACCCTTCCCGTGTCCTTCGCCCTTGGGGCTTGTTACGGTCATCGCGCCGCGCTCCCAGTCCAGGTCAGCGAGCCGAAGGCTCAAAACCTCGCTCGGGCACCGCAGCCCGCCGAACCGGGCCAGGGCGATGATCGTCTTCCAGGTACAGTCCGGGGCCGCGTCGATGAGCAACTTCGTTTCGTCTTCGGTGATATACCGTTGCCGCTTCGCCGGGTCGCCGCCCTTGTGCGACACACCCTCGAAAGGATTCTTTTCGATCCAATCGAACCGAACCGCATGGGCGAAGAATTGTCGGGCGAACGCGAGCCGCTTGCCGACCGTTGTTCCGGCCAGGCCCTCGTCGATCAGGTGTTGGCGGAACTCTTCCCCGTCGGCTCGGGTAATCGTCCGAATCTGCCGCGTTTCGCCGAAGTGCTCTTTCAAGTTCCGCTCAACGTGTCCCCAGACCACGCGCGTGGCGGGCTTGGCCTTCGGGTTCGCCGCGTAGAACGCCATCACCAACCCGGCCACGGTGCTTCCGTCGCGTGGCTCGACCAGTCCCGTCTTCGCCAGCCTTTCATGCAGGTCGTCACCCACGTCGCGCAACCAGGTCGCCGTAGCTGGCTCGACCGCCACGTTCGACGCCTTGGACGTGACAAGGTTCTCAACGTGCATTTGGACCTTCTCGGCCGACCGCCGCGATTGCTTTGGGATGCGCACCGACGGCCGCTTGCCGTTCAACTCGAATTGAATACGCCAGCCCGCACCGGCCTTGTAGAGAGTCGCCATTATTCGCCACCGCCTTTCTTGGCCTTCGTTGCGTCTATCGTGATTCGCAGCCCGAGATACTCACCCAGGCTATCCATAACGCTCATCGACACCCCACGCTCGCCCTTGAGGAACCGGCTTAGGGCCGATCGGGCGATGCCGGTTTCCCGTTCGATCGTACACAGCGACTTGCCGCTATCCAAAATAGCTTGCCGCAACTGGTCCGAAAGTGGTGGGTGTTTCGATCTCATGGGTGCCAGCATACACGAATGTTGCCAATATGTCAACAAGTGCCCGTTTCGTCGTTCGGAGAGCGTTCGTTCGTATTGTCGGCCACAAGGCGGAGGTTGAGTACCTTGCAAAGCCGGTCGAACGTCTCCAGCCGCATCCCCCACTCGCCGCGCCGAAATCGCAGTATCGTCTTGAAGTGCGTGTCCGCCTCCCTCGCAAGCCGCCTGGTGCTGTAGCTGGACGCCAAAATCGACGCCCGCAACTGCTCGCTCACGCTGACGATGTTGTCGCTTTCATTCTCGTTCATGTCAAATCCTCCTTGAAAAACGTTTTGTGGGGTGCTCATTAACGTCCTATGGTTTAGCCGCCTTCCTGGCCATGACAAGCATTTCGCTTGCCGCTTCTGCGAATAGGCGTGCAATCCGGAAGCCCAAAGCCACGCCCCAAATATGGCCCCGCCATCGGCTCTCGCGCGTGCTCGGGCGGGGCCGCCACTTGGTCATGCCAATTCAGCCGCCAACGCTTGAGCCAACCGCCGTCGGCACCGCCGCACCACTTGCAGAGACGGCCACATCGGACTGCTCCGGAAACGAGGGTCGCCGCGTTCACGGTGTTGGGTTCCTTTGCCGTTGCCGTTGGGGTAAGCAGGGCGGACAATTCGCCATGCGTGATCTTCTGCGGTTCGTGGCCGAGCAAGCAGGACGGCGGACACCCTTATAAATAAGGGTTGTCCGTCCTGCGTGCTGCCACGGCGGACAGGGTGTGTCCGTCCTGCCTGTCCGTTCTGTCCGTTCTGATATCTTCTTAGGGGGTGTGGTCATGGTCTTAAATGATTTGTTCGACCAGCTTGTAGCCGACGATCGGGGTCTTCTTGTTGCCGCCCGGTGGTACTCTGCACTCGACAACCTGCCCGTCGTCCAGTAGCATCGCCAGGGCCTTGCCGAACGGATCGGCGCGGAGTCCCGACGCATCGCGTAGTGGCGTCTTGGCGAGTCCAGCCGGGTGCTTGACCAACGTCTCGACAAGCCGTTGGGCGTCCCGTTCGAGCGCCCTTCGCCGCTGTGCCTCCTTCTTGGCCTCCGCTGCGGCCTCCTGCTGGTCGATAACGTCGTTGGCGTCCCGAACCTCGGGATACCAGTAGCGGCCCTCCTCGCTGCCCGTGAGGCCCTCAGACACGTCCAGGCCGTACAAGCCGCCGTGCCCAGTCCGGCCGCCGATCGACAACCAGAGTTCATGCCGGGCGTTTGGCGACGGAATGTAGTGCGAACGCCGCGACAATAAGAGCCACTGCCCGGCGAATTCGGCGAAGCCGCTGAAGGACAAGTCCGTCAGTTCAGCCGGGGAGTAGGGTTCCCTGGAACGCTTCAGGTGATGCAGCAAAACAAGAGTCGTGTTGTGCTCCGCACAGATTCGGCCGATATTGCCGAGTCGCTCACCCATGGAAAGGACATTGCTCGCGTCCGCGCCACTCATTGCCAGGTAGACCGGATCGAAGAACGCCACTTCCGGCTTGTGCAAGTCGAGGTAGTCGCCCAGCGCCGCCAGGTCTTCGGCGCGGTCGAGACGCGGGAGACGGTCGCAGACGGTCATGCCGATCAGCCGGCGCATCTCGACCTGCTTGAATACGCGCACACGACGCGCCACGTCCTGAAGGAAACCGAAGCCGCCTTCGCCAGAAAAGAACGCCACCGATGCCGTCCGGCGAACCTCGAATCGGCCAAGGAAAGGCTTCCCCGTAATCAGGCTGATTGCCAGGTCGAAAGTAACGGAGGTTTTGAGGGTCTTCTGCGGACCGCCGATCAGCATCGGTTGACCGACAACGAGAACGCCATCAACCAAGTATTCAACCGAGTAGTCGGCCGATTCCAACTCCTGTAAGGTGATTCCAATAAATCTCGACGTGGGATGCGGTCTATCGTTGACCCGCATCGCTCGATCAGAGGTTTCAGAGGTTGCTGTTATCATGGCGACCTCCCTCCCCGTCAACACGCGGGCACCCGGCCGCAATCCAGCGAAGATACGCCGTCTTGCTGTAGCGAACGCAACCCCTACTGAGTTTCAACGGCCGGGGTGACATGCCCGATTCAGCCCACCCCCAAACGGTTCGGTCTGACACGCCGCATAGTCGGGCAACCTCGCGTAATGTGAGAAGTTCAGCCCCGTCAGGGATAGTCGGGGTGTCACTGCTCTTCATGGGGCACCCCCTTTCTCGCGTCGATCGCGTTAAGTTCGTGTCGTATTCGGGCAACGGCCTCGTTGTTGAACAACCTGAGACAACCCGCTCTCGCCGAGGGCCGGATATGTGGGCGTGTCGAGAGAATGTACAGCACACGCGGCAACGGCACGCCGAGTTGATCGGCGATTCGGCCGGGTGTCAGAAGAGATGGAATCGGTTTGGATCGCATTGTGAACCTCCTACTTGGTTTTTGGTGGAATTCACCGTTCACCAGTAGGCAGCGTTCACGGCAGAAAACGCGGAAACGCCCTGTTTCCCCGTGTCAAATGCAGAATGAGCGCTCAAGAATGGCCCTATGAGCGCTCACGAAATACGAGATTACACCTGCTTGCGGCGGGGGTACTGATGTCTTTCGGCCTTCTTGTCGGCAGCCTGTTCGGAAATGAGCTGGGCCAGTTCAGCTTGGTCGTCACGGTCGTCCGCCATGGCCAGGTCGGGATCGGCACGCCCTTCACGCGCCAACACTGCGTCTGACAGCGTAACCGCCTTCGGAGCGCGAGGTTTACGTGCTTCTAGTCCCTTCTGGTACGCCTGCCACGCTGGTAGGCTCGTGACCAGACCGGTTGAGCAACCAATCTTTTCCGCCAGCGCGCGGGTCGTTCTGTACGCTGGATTCGTCAATAGCGTGAGGGCGAGATCGTTCGCCGCTTCCTTCGTTGCTCGGGGCTTCTTCGGGGTCTTGGTGTCCATACCACCAAGCAGGGAGAAGTCCGGCTCGTTGGTGTCCAACTTGAATCGCCGAATAACCTCGACCGAGAGTTGCAGAGGCGTTTGGATTGTCACTTCCCGTTGGGGGACGCCTGCCTGGACAACCATCTCGCCCATGTAGGCGAACAAGAGCGCGTACCACAAGCACGCGGGTTCTGGATTGAAGACCGGGATGTAATCCACGAGAGGGTCGCGAATCGGCAGAGGCAAGGCAATCCCCGCACGCGCGGCGAGTTCACGAAACCGGTCCCCAACCCTGGCGGACGGCTCGCCCTTCACCGCCTCGGTTGCCACGCACTCGCTGGGGATCGTCACGGGGTCAAAACCAAGGCTGAATCGGTCGCCGGTCTCCGTGAATGGCAGGCACAACTGGCCAACAACGCGACGCTTCGCAGGGTCAAATGGCATGGCGTCACCAGCACGGGGGAAACCAGCCTTGCTCCAACCTCCATGTCCGTCCACCCTAAACTCAACGCGGACGCCCGAGACGTTGTGCCACCGTATATCGAAAAGACGACTACCAATTTGGATCGCGAGGTCTTGAAACCCGTCCAGCACCGACTGATAAGTATTCGCACACACGAGAATCCCTCCTTGTATCGTGACACCAACATGGCTACCCACTCCGTCCATTCGGGTGGAACCTATTTTACCAGGTTGGCATTAGGGGGCAATCCGTCACCCCCGCGTCAGAGGTGATTTTGATACTGAATCCAATGGGGGATACGATATCCACCATGTTGTGTTACGGCAAGTTGCCGTAACACGTGTGGGGTACAAGTGAATAACTACTTAGTGCTTTTTTCACTCGCGCTGTCAGGATTCGCGACCGGCCCAGGGTGGTTTTTTGGCATCTCTGGGGGGGTGAACTGTTGACACCACGGACACGGCTGGGCCAGAATACTCCATTGTGGCGGTGCCGTAAGGCATCGGTCGGCAGCATCCTGATCAAGGGAAAGGTGGGTTCTGATGGAAGAAGCTAGATGGTTCTTCAAGGTCGGTGAGGACATTCGCGGGCCAGTGTCGTCCGATGAGTTGCTGAAGCAGGTTGAAGCAGGCAGCATCGGACCGAATACGCTCATACGGAGGAATCCGGACCAACGATGGCTGCGTGCCCCAATGTTTCTGATCTTCAAAGAGACATCCGCTTCAGTAAAGAATCCCAAGAAGGGCTTGATCGCGGGGATTGTGGCTTACGTATTCCTAGTCGTATATCTTGTCGTGGGGCATTTGGGCGATGCTATGGGGGCGCGAGTGCCGGACAGTCTTGGTGCAATTGGATTCCTGGTCATCGCTGGTAATGCACTTTGGTGCCTGATAACGCTTGTGTCAACGCCTTGGGCTATGACGCGCGAGACGGCAAGTGAAATGTGGTCTGAGTTCTTTCCCGGTAAACGCAAGCCTGGGAAGGAAGAAAACGACGAGTGAGAGTGCTGGTCAATGCCGTGGAAGTCCCCAACCTGACGTTGAGAAGCGGCGCGGCCGCCGCTTCGTTGCGGTTGCGTTGCGAGGTGTAATACAGCCAAATGCCATATTGCTACTGAGTCCTGGCAACGCGGAAGCCAGTGAAGTCGCTCCGGTCGGCCGGTCCGAACCAGTTGCGTCCGGCGGAACGGGTGCTGCCCGGCCAGGCGACCCAGGAACCGCCACGAAGGACACGGCCATCTCCGGCGTCTGGGCCCTTTGGGTCGTCTGCGGGCGATTTACCATAGTAGTCCTTGCCATACCAATCCGCGCACCACTCAAACGCATTGCCGTGCATGTCGTAGAGTCCAAAGGCGTTAGGCTTGAACTGGCCCACCGGGGCCGTGAACACGTAGCCGTCGCTGGCCCTGATCGTCCTTGTCCGGTCAGGGAACTGCGCCTCGGCCGCCGCGTCCGCGACGTTGCCGACCTTGGCCAGCGTCTCGGGATCGTCACCGCTGTAATACCGGGTTGTCGTCCCAGCACGGCAGGCGTATTCCCACTCGGCCTCCGTGGGCAGTCGGTAGGTCTTGCCTTCCTTTTTGCTGAGCCACTTGCAATACTCCACCGCATCGTTCCAGCTTACGTTGATCACCGGGTGCTCGTCGGTCTGCTCGAAACCCGCGTTCCGCCAGGAATACTTCTCGTTGAACACAAACTCCTTCTTGTCGGGGTCCCAGCCGTAGGCCCCCGGATCGTCTCCCTTCTCTGCGTCCGTTTTGTACCCTGCGTCAGCGACGAACTGCCGGAACTGGCCCCGCGTTACAGGGTACGCACCCAGGTAGAATGGCTTCGTGATCCGCACGCGGTGCTGCGGATGTTCGTCCTTGAACCAATCTGCTTGCACAAGAAGTCTGCCGTAGGTCTTGTTGAAGAAGGTCGCCGCTTCCTCCGCCGATTCGCCAATGCCCATCTTGAACTCGCCCGCCGGGATGAGAACCAGTTCCATGCCCAAGTCCACCGCAAGTTTCCTGTGTGGCTCTTTGGTTTCGTTGCAAGCGGTCCCCACCATTGTGAAAAGCACGATGCACCCAATCAGGAAGTTTCTCATAACTCGCCCTTTCACAAAAGGTTCTACTGGCCCGGCGATGCCCATGCCGAACCACAATGGCCAACAGAAGAACTTCAACAGAAGAACTTCAAGACACTCAACATCCTACCACGACACCGCGAAATGCAACAGCATACCTCCTCCGCTTCCAAGAGACCGCAAATCCCCGCGTTGACGCCGAAACAAATCGGCGGACAGAATAAGGGATGCGAAATCCGGAATCCAAGAAGCCCGGCACGGTTCCCCCCTTCGTCGAGTTCATTCGCGTCGATTCGCGGTTCCGGTGCCGCGAGGCCAGACTCCGTCCGGGACTTGAGCGTTCCCCGTCAACGAGGCGGGTCGGCCATTCTCTCGCGCGCCCGCGCCCGAGGATAACTCGGATGGTCCTCGCAAAGGGAGGTAGATATCCGTGCGTACCTTTCGGGGGGCTTCTAACACGATTGCGTGATATCTCGAAGAATTCTCTCGGCTTGAGCGACGTCGGGTTCGGCGGATTCCTCCAGCACCGCGACATACCCTCGCTTCTGTGCCGCAAGGGCCTTTGGCAGCACTTGCTCGAAGAACCGGTTCCGGCTATTTCTGGCCCATCTGAGCAAGTTCACATCACCGCGACTTGGGGCATTGCCTCCAACGGTTTGCCCCGAATCAAGCCTTCCGTAGACCCAGAGAATGTCCCCAACAAGGTCAGGCGACGCACCGGCCGTATCGACGTTCCATGCCTCCAGTGGGTCTTCATCGTCACCGTCTCGCGTCAGCGCGGCATTCGACTGCTCGCTCTCGGTTGGTTTCGGCAGCGGTGGGAACTGCTCGGCAATTCGTCGCCACGCCTCATCCGACGCATCGACCCGCTTCATGCCTTCCTTTCGCAATCGGCTGATCGTTTCATCTTTCGCCTTCGACGCCTCCGACCAACGGCCCTCGCGGCGTAATCGTTCCGTCAGGTCAATTTTGCTTTCATCCATCGCAGGCACTCCTTTGCCCAGGCCGATTCATAAATCACCCATTTTAGCATCCAAAAAAACGGTCGCGCATCGGAGCTAGGTTAATTACCACCTTGCGCGATGCGGCGGGGGGGAGGTCCGGTAAAATCTTCGCGGTAGCCACGGTCATGGCTCGGGCGTATTGTTGGCAGAACTCGCGGCAGCCACGGTCATGCTCTGGTTT
>DOEZ01000513.1 GCA_003532715.1 Planctomycetaceae bacterium | reverse complement strand
GTCCTGTGATTTGGGATAGTTGTCGGCGAAGAACAGGCTTTCGCCTTGCAGAAACAACGCGTCCTCCTCCAAGGCCGAGTCGGGCCATCGGCCGGCCGCCGCCTTGAACTTGGCCGCGGCCTCGGCGAATCGCTTTTCCTCGTAGAGCTTCAGCCCCTCGTCAAGATACTGCTTGGCGAGCTTTCGGTCCGGACCAAGTCCGACGGCCGTCTTGGCATTCTTGTAGAGTTCCTCGGGCGCCGAGGGGAGCCAACCGAACAGCGAGAAGGAGTCGTCCTTGTCCTCCGCCTCGTCCGGATCGCGCACGATGTCCAGATCGGCGTCGTCGGCCAGGTAGATGATCCCCCGCTTCGACGTATTCGGGTCGTTGAGCGACGGGATGGGTTGGACGGCCCCAGCTTGTTTCACGTTCGGATCGAACTTGGGCGTCGCGGTGGCGGCGTCGGCCGTCTTCGCGTCGGTTCCATTGACGCCGAACAGTCGGTTCAGGAGCCACCCGTCGCCGTCCGTGTCGTCGTAGTTGTTGCGCTTCGCCGAGGCGTCCTCGGGGCGCGTGGACGGATCGGTCGGCAGCGGCGGCACGGTTTGGCAGCCCGCCGCCACGACCACTAGGAAAAGCAACGGCAGCCAACTATTCGATCCATGGGTCTTCATTCGGGACATCCTTGTCCTATCGCCTGCCGACCCGCGCGGGTTCGCCCCGCTTAGGTGGTCGTCCATTTCAAATAGGCGTGCATCCGCGGCTTGCGGCCCAGCAGATGCGCCACGTAATGACTCAATACTCCTCGAAGCTCTCCGCCGGTTCGCGGGTCGATTTCCAGTTGACGCCAACTCGGGTCGTCCGTTTCGGCGAGCCGCGTCATCGCGCGGACGACACTCGCGCCGACCGAAGCGACACGCGACTTTCCCTCGCGACAACCGTCGCAAATCACTCCTCCGTCCAAATGGGCGAAACGCACTCGCCCCGCGGCCTGGACCGGCTCGCCGCAGTCGGCGCAACGATCGAGCGACGGCAACAGGCCCAACAATCGAAGCAGGCCGAGTTCAAAACGTGCAACGCACTTGCCGACCGCCACGCCGGTGGCGAGTTCCGCCAGTGTTTGATCGGCCAAATCGAACAGCTCGGGCGAGGCGGCGTAGTCGTGCGTCAGCGTGTCGAGCAACTCGGCAACGTAGTAGCCGCCGTAGAGCCCGGCCAAGTCCTTGCCGGCCGGACGGAACCGGCGCACCAGCTTCGCCTCGGTCACCAAATCGAGCGATTCGGACGATTTGCGGAGGAAGACTATTCGACATAGGGCCAACAGGTCAAGAGCAGACTCAAAAGGCCCCTTAATTCGCCTAGCTCCCTTCGCCAAAGCACCCACCTTACCAAACTCGCGGGTAAAAAAGGTGACCACCAGGCTCGTCTCGCTGAAGTCGATCGTCCGGAGGACGATGGCGGCGGCTTTTTCGGTGGACATGGGCTTTTTGGACCGGCGACCGGATTCGGAGTACGGAACGACGATTCGGAAAAAGGGGGAAGGGGAGGAATGGAAGAACTCTTGAGCGAACGGGAGACGATCTTGTGTCATGTTACTTGTCCCGGCTGGATGGGGCCATGGCATTACGCCGTGGATCGCCCTTCGAACCGGATTCCGGCGGTACGTGCCCCTTTTCGGTCGCACCCAGTCGGGGTATGGTAGACAGGTAGGGTGGGTCGAGCTCCGCGAGCCCCACCAGAAACACTGAGTGAGTATGGGTTCAAGGTCGCGGAAATCCCCGGTGCGACGATGCAGACCGCCTGTCGTCGATTTGCACCTTACGCCATGAACCACGCGAGGCGAGCGACCGCAGCCCCACCAGAACCAAGGTTTGCATCGCCCCACCCTACCGTCCCCCTTACCCACCCACAATTCCCAAGGAGCCTAGCCATGCCAGCCCCCTCGGTCCGCTATCTGGTCTTCGACATCGAGACGGTGGCCGATGCCCCCCTGGTGGCGCGACTTCGCTATCCGGGCGAGTCGATCGAGCCGGCCGAGGCTGTCCGACGCTATCGCGACGAGTTGCTTGCGAAATATGACAGCGACTTCATCCCCTACACCTTCCAGGTGCCCATCTCGGTGGCCGTCGCCAAGATCGGGCCGCGATTTGACCTGATCGACCTGGTGGTGCTCGACGAGCCCGAGTTTCGTCCCCATGTCATCACCGAGAATTTCTGGCGCGGCTGGGAGAGCTACCGCCGCCCGACGCTGGTCAGTTTCAACGGGCGAGGGTTCGACATTCCGCTGCTGGAATTGGCCGCGTTTCGCTTCGGCCTGCAAGTGCCTGGCTGGTTTGCCGCCGGCGCGAAGAGCTACGATCAACCTCGAAATCGTTTCAACCTCCAGGCCCACATCGACCTGTGCGACCTGCTGACCAATTTCGGCGCCACCCGGTTCAACGGAGGGCTCAATCTGGCGGCCAATTTGCTGGGCAAGCCGGGCAAGATGGAAGTCCACGGCGACATGGTCCAGGACATGCACAACGCGGGCCGGTTGGCCGAGATCAACGACTACTGCCGCTGCGACGTGTTGGACACGTATTTCGTCTTCCTGCGATCGCGCGTTTTGTGCGGCGAGCTCGATCTCGACACCGAGCAGAAGATCATCGCCCAAACCAAGGATTGGATCGCCGAGCGGAGCGCGTCGGTCCAGGCATACGCCAACTATCTGGAACACTGGGGCGATTGGCAAAACCCATGGCAGCCCGCCGAATAGCCTGAAGCACTCCCCGAAACACACGCCAACCCGAAGCGCAATCGCGAGGCCACACTAACCCGAAGCGCAATAGGCCACACCAACCCGAAGCGCAAGCGAGAGGAACCAACCCAAAGCGCAAGCGAGAGGCCACACTAACCCGGGGAGAAATCACAGGGACCGGGAGTTTTTATTTCTTCGCGCATGTACTCGTGCCCGGCGGCGACTTCGGCGGGCGGGGGCGGAGCGTTGACTCCAGACCCAACTTCCTCGCCGTGCGTTGTTGCCACGACGGCTCGATTGAGCACGTGGTACGCATAACCGCCGCTGGAAGCTCGCAATCGTCGTGGCATAATGCCCGGAGGCTACTATTGTTGTCGCGGCCTGTCAACAACGAAGACTCCCGACTCCTTATTCCCTTCCCTCATCCCGGAAGTAGACATAGATCAGCGAACGAAGGCTGTCCCATTCTCCACGACTCTCCGCCTCCTCGATGGCAGTGAGTAGGGCCGCAACATCTTGGGACGCTATCTCCGGAATCAGCACTTTCGTGTCCGCCACACGAACACAATGGAGCCGCTGATAAACAGGGCCAATCGCATCTGCCACCGGCCGATCCAAGGATACCTGGCCACCAGAGTACTCAGCGGTACGTGTTGCTTTGTGTTGTGCCGTACACGTGTGCGTGGCAAACTCAACACGATATTTTTCGCCATTCGCCTCGCTCGATCGTTCAAAGACGAGCGTAGAACCATCGTATTTCCGCCTAACCCTCTTCCACCGTCCCGTCAGCGTTTCATCCGCGACAAGCCTCTCGGCAGGTAGAATCCATGGCGCGAACTCATCTTGGTCGAATGCAGCGATTCGCAACTCATACTGACGATGTGATTTCCAATCGGCATATTTCTGGAACAGCAGCAGGTTGAGAATGAGAAGTATTGCGGCAACAGCACACCAATCAGTCCACCTCAACCTGCTCCACATCGTTTCACTCCCACGGGCAAATGTGTTACAATATCAGTGATGTCCCCTTTTCTTCGCCCTGGTCGTTCTCAGGGACGATCAACAGCCTTTTCATAGCTGCGAAGCATTCCTCTTGCAGTTCTGCAAACGCCTCGCTCCCAAACGTTTCCAGTCTTGAGCCATTGTTGATAATGGACAACCTCATGAGAAAGAGATACAATATAGCACGCAAGAGCGGAGTCTCTTCCCAACTCCTTCTTCAACACACAATAGTCTCCCGTGGCAATTCGTATATGTGGCTCAACATCACGATCGAAAGGTGCAAAAAACGAGGCTGACACCTGTTCACCGGAGATTGTAACAATGCGGTTTGCCGGCGACAAATAGACGGGAACTCGGATTGGAAAATCGTATGTTCCCCTCAGCCATCGTCCAAAGCGAATCAACGCAGCACGCACTTCAGGATGTCCGCGATGACCACAGATTCTTAGACCTTTGCGGCAAGCTGTATTCGTGCTCACGGCGAAATCTCTCAGGTTAGCATTAAGCTAGTATGCGTGTCAGTTCTTTCGGCTAGGAGTGAACGCGAAAACGGGTCAGAACGATTTAGACTTATACCCACACGAAGACTCCCGGCCTCCGGTCGTTCCCGATAAAACAGTTCCCCGTTTTCGCCGCCCGGGTTTCGGTCGCCTCAATACGCGAAGAGAATCAAAAGGAATCCAAAGGGTCGGGAGTCTCTATCTCCCCTCGCGTCCACTCTTGCTGGGCGGCGACTTCGATGGGCGGCCGCGCGGTGGAACTGCCTCGACGTGCTCCCCGACTCGATCCGCGTCTCAAGTCACTGCCAGCGGTCATTATGGTAGAAATGGCCGGTTTCGGCAACAGCGCCCCCGAGTAGGTTTCGTTGACGGTTCTTTGATTCAGCGCGTCGTACCGAGTATGCGTATTTGGCGACGACCGACGAGCCCGACTGCAGCTCGACCAGCCGGTTCCAGGCATCGTAAGTGGCCTTGAAACCGGCGGTCGGCGTGTTGGGCATCGGGATGGTCGTCATATTGCCCGCGTCGTCATGGGCCGGCGCGGCCCAGTTGCCGCCGGTAACGCCCGTGATTTCGTTGACCGTAT
>DOEZ01000214.1 GCA_003532715.1 Planctomycetaceae bacterium | reverse complement strand
GCCGTCGTAGACGTGACCCCGTCGCCCGATTGGATCCACGGAACGGTGAGCACGCCGCCCGTTGCCAAATTGACATTACCGTGACTCGGATTGTTGTATCCGACTCGCAGGTAGCCGGCATCGCCCTCTTGCGCGACAATCGTGAACTGGCCCGTGCCGCCCACGTTAAGCTGGCCGGACGGTCCTCTCGCGCTGTTGCCCCCTATGCTCACAAAGAACCGATTCACCGTGCAGGTTCCGCCCGCGAGGTTGTAGACTCCGAGTCCGGCGCCCGCGTGTCCGATCCGGAGCCCGCCGTCGGTCATCGCAGCGCTCGTGATCGTGACAGCGCCACCCGTCTGATTGACGATTCCCGCGCCGTCATCGTTGCCACCGGCGATGATTCCCGACGTTTGGAACGTGCCGCCGGACAGATCGTAGTAACCGTACGATGAAATAGAACTCGCAAGTCGAGTCCAATAGGCAGTGCTGGACGTGGGAGCTTGGTTCACAAAGCCCCCCGATTGATGAAACGCCCCAAAGGCACTTGTCAACTGACCAATTAAGAAATTGCCGGTCATGTTGATGGTCCCACCGGTGAGTTCAACCCCCGCCCTGGCGTATTCCCCATAACCGACGTAATGGTGAACTGTGTTCATTTCAGCGCCGGTGGTGATCTGCGCATATCCGGCGGAGCTGCCGGCAACTCCAAGATAGAACTTTGAGACTGTGTGCTGCCCATTGACGAGCACGGTACCGCCGTTATCGACATACGCAGGGTCCTCGCTTCCCGGCACCGTATCCGTATCCCAGTTTTCCGGAGTGTTGAAATTGTTGTCGACACCTCCGCCATCCCAATAGATGGCCGCGTGGGCGGGCAGAGCCACCGCCAGAACGGCGACCATGGCGATCAAGAGGGCTCTTGAAAGAAACTGCATCGGATTGTCCTCACTTACGAAAAGAACTCTGAAACGAAACCCATCACGAGATGCCTTATCTCTTTCTCAGCAGCAGCAGACGATGAAATGCGATCTGTTCTTCATCTTCATCCGATCGCCACGCCACGACTTCCAGACTATTTCTAGCCTTGCCTGCGGTCAAGAGTTGTTTTGCGTAATTGCGATACCGTTTTGCGTGAGCCCGTATGAAGCCTGGATCAACTCGTTACAAAGCAGTTCCTTTACTAAACGGATTCGCTGCTACTTGCGGGGATTCACGCGTCGCACAAAGACTCACGGGATATCGAAAAGCGCACGTCCTGTCTTACGATGCGGTGATGGCGACGCTGTTTGACGCAAGACGTCCCGCAGAGCTGCAGCCAAGAGGAAGTCTTGCATCTCCCGTTTGGCCGACTAAACTGAGAACAGGCTTCATTCACTAAGATCTCTAACATTAAGGTGTGCTCCGTTATGCGATTGCTCCTCCATCTGATTTGGTTATCATCCCTGGTGGCCACGTGCGTCGCTTCTCCATCTCTGGCCGCAACGCCCAGTGCGCAGCCTGCCGCAGTCGATGGTGGCCCTTTGACCTATCGCGTTTGGCAGTTCTTGGACGACGACTGGAACTACCTCCAAAAGGCGATCCCTCTCGCACGGCGCGGCGGAATGAATAGGATTCAGTTGTGCCAGCATGTCATCATGGACATTCACGAGTTGTACAAATCACCAACGAAGCTGGAGCTATTGCGCAAGATCACGCACTTGGCACATGAGCACGACTTGAAGGTCGATCTCTGGACGCATGAGTTGGCTGACGTGCCACGGTCACTCAAAAGCAACGGCAAAGTCCTTATTAACGATGACTTGTGGACATGGATGCGCGGTAAGTACGCTCGCGCGTTTGAACTACTGCCCGAAACGGACGGCCTGGTGTTGACCTTCGCCGAATCCCAAGTGAAGGTTTACGGCGACGGAGTCATCTCGGAGTTGTCGCCGGACCAGCGAATAGCCAAACTGATAGAGGTCATGGCGGATATATGCCGGGAACATGGCAAGACACTCTTCATCCGCACGTTCGTCTATGAGCCCAATGAACTCGAAGCGATTCGCAAAGCCATCGAATTGACGGCCGACGCGGTCAAGGAGAAGGGAAACGTCGTCATCATGACCAAGTGCGTGCCGCACGACTGGTCGCCTTTCTACCCGTATAATCCTCTTCTGGGAAACGTCTCGGGTTTACCCCAAATCGTCGAGATCGATTTGGGCCAAGAGTATACGGGTGTGAGCAAGATTCTTCATTGTGAAGTCAATTACGTCCACGCCGTGATGGCTCATTGTCGCCGGACGGGTGTCGTCGGCGCCGTGACTCGCGTCGACCGAAGCCGCAATCAACGCGCTTTGGGAACGCCCAATGAGGTGAACCTGCATGCATTCAACCGCTTGGCGCATGACCCGTCGCTCTCGGTGGACGCACTCTGGAACGAGTGGGCCGTGGAACGGTACGGCAAAGAGGCGGCCCCGCATGTAGTCGATGCGTTGAAGGCAACATACGACATCACGAATCTGACGCTCTATCCCTTGGAGCAATGGATTCAGAACCACTCGCGTTTGCCCAATTGGCGTTACGCGACGAGTCACATCACGTTTGTATCACCGGCCAAGTGGATTCCGTCGCCGCGTCAGGAATTGGCGAGGGATGAGTTGCTTCGTCCCGATTGGATCACCCTCAAGAAGATCAACGCGGAAAAGGACATGGCTCGGGAGTTGGCCGACAGTTCATTGGCAATTCTTCAACAGGGGCGCGAACATATTCAAGACGAGGATTTTCGAGAGCTTCAGCGTTACCTGGAGTTCGGCCGTGATGTGATTGATGTGTTTCGGTACCAGAATCTGGCGTTTTCGGCGACAATGCGTTATTTAAATCGCGTCGACGGCATTGGCATCGAACGGCAGAGCCTCAACGAATTGCGTGGTGAAGCCCTGGACTACATCGACAGATTCAGTAAAAGCGCCGATGTGATCGAACAACGGTATGGAGCGGATGCCTATCCGGGGAATCCAAAGCTCGCTCGGAAGTATGCCGAGGAGATGCGAAGACTAGTTGCGGCCAAGGAGTCGTTGTCCGGCGACCGGGCGAGTGGCCAAACTGGCCTGAATGACTGAGCGACGCCGCTGAAGGAAGAATCGGCGGGGTTTGCGTATCAGCGAGTACCGCTGCCCGCTGCGAACGGCGATCGTGAGGGTTGCGACATCGCAGCTTCTGCGTTATTCCCGCTAGACAAGCTCCGCCGGCAATCAGTGCTTTCGCGACCGCTCAACAGACTGCGAGCAGCCGCAAGCAGTGGGACACCGTGGATCCACAGAATCCGTTATCACCCGAGAAAGGACCGTACCGATGCATCGAATCTGGATTTGCCCTCTGGCTATCGCCGTCTGCCTAGCGCCGACGTTTCTCTTGGCGGCCGACGTCACGACCGAAGACCTGCTCGACGACATGATCAGCTTCGACCGTCTCGTACGGATGCCCGAGCCTGCCTATCGTACGTATCAGTTTTCGTCGTACGATCGGCTTTCGGACTTACCCGAGGGACAACACTGGTTTGGCAACTCCGATGGCTTCGGGAATTCACGGATTCCAGCGATCATACGGAAGGTGAAGGAGGCCGACAGGAACGGCGTGGGAACATTCGTGATTGCCGAGATGCACGGTCCTGGCGCGATCGTCCGTTGCTGGACGGCGGCGGCCAACCGTGCCCGGCAAGGTATCAACGGTAATATCCGGCTCTATTTGGACGACGCCGAGGAACCTATCTTTCAGGGAAAAGCCTACGAATTCCTTTACGACCTGTATGGGGCGATGGCTAGGCAGCACGGGATGAGTGACGAGGGTCTGAGCGAGGGTTTCGGACAGCGCGACGCATGCTACTGCCCGATCGGTTTCGCCAAAAGCTGCCGAATAGAGTGGATCGGCGACCTCCGAAAAATCCACTTCTACCATATCGAGTTGCGGCAGTACGCTGAGGGAACAGTCGTTGAGACGTTCGCCCCCAAGATGCTCGACACGCTGCGAGCGAAGTTCAATAAGGTTGGCGAGGTGCTGGCCAGGCCGACGGGCCACCTCAAGCCGACCGGCGAAATGACCACATTAGATGCCACGGTTCCACCGGGCCGAGCGCACGAACTACTCAAGCTCGAAGGACGGTCGGGCAAGATCACTTGGTTCGAGCTGAAACTCGACGCCAAGAATCTCGACCGCGCCCTTCGGCAAACTGTTTTGAAAATTACGTTCGACGATCACTCGCGACCCCAGATCGAGTCGCCTCTCGGTGATTTCTTCGGCGCGGCGCCTGGCATCAATCCCTACGACAGCCTGCCGATGGAGGTCCGCTCCGACGGGACCATGATCTGTCGCTTCGCCATGCCGTTCGCGC
>DOEZ01000299.1 GCA_003532715.1 Planctomycetaceae bacterium | reverse complement strand
CCATCCAAGACAAGGCCACTACCAGCAACGGTCGTCGCATGATGTCCTTCACGGTCGAAAAAGGGAACTGAACGCCCCGTTCCCACTCCGGGTCAAGGCGTTCATGCTTGATCTTGCTGAACTGAAGGTCTCCAGGATCGACCGGGAAAGAACCGTGGAGCCTTGCTGTATTCTCGCGCACTCACATCGCGTTGTCAATCCCGTTACCGCAGCCCGATTCAACGCATGGTGGGCCAACTCAACGTACGGCGGGCTATCTTGCGGCCGCCGAGCTAAATTCATAACGTTTTTGCGTCATGAGATATGTGGGGATCCCATTAGCTTCCCCGAGCAGCCGCACTCGCACTCGGTGTGTCTTGCGTCCCCCGCAGACCCCTTTTGCAAGGCGTGTTCACAAACGCTCGCGTGAGCGTCGCGAGAGGGGCTGCCCTTGACCGAACGGCCGTCCGGGACCGAAGACGGAAAGCCCAAGATCTTTCGCGACTCGGCCGTCACGAATCTGAATGAGTTTTTCGAGCGGTTTCGGGAGCTCAACGTCGGTTCGAGCGACCAACTCGACCGGCTCATGGCCGACGCGCGGTGTGTCATTCGGGGCGTTGAGCCCCGGGCACTTCGCGACAGCAATTCGCTCCGCCAGCACATGGCGACCGAAATGTCGCGGGTCCAATCGGTTCTCGATGGGCTTCTGGTCGACCGGCCGCGTCGGAACACTTTGCGGCGACCTAAATAGCATTGGAGATTCCCGTGCAATTGATCATCGAGCCCGATGGGCACGTGCGGTGCGTCTACGGCGAGGAGATCGACTTGAGCCGGTTGGGCCATCTCGCCATCCGCCGGGCTTCGCACGCCGAACCGGACCACGCGGGCCGCCGGTCGGCCGATTTGACGCCGGTCGGAGGTCCGGTGCTCGGGCCCTATTCGAGTTGTGGTCAGGCGTTCGCGGCGGAGAACGATTGGCTCGAACGGAACTGGCTAACGGAACCGCGTCGAACAATTCCCCTCGCAGCCTCGCCCCAGCAGATTGCCCCACCGGACGCGGTTTCGCGCGAAGAGGCGGTACGACGCGTCGCACACGCGTCTCACTCCCGGCAGCCGCGTCGGCGCCACGAGCCAACCGAGCCCGACTGCCTCGTAGGCGGCCCGGACGGCGTCCATCGCCGTGACGATCGTCTCATCCGGACGAATCGCGTGCAGCGATCCCTGGACCTGCTCGATGCTCAGCCCGTATTTGGCCGGGTCGAATCCGATCGCCGCGATATCCTCCACCACCAGATGCCCGCGGCGATCCTGCTTCTGGAGCCATTGCACCTCGTTTCGGCAAAACGGGCAGTCGCCATCGTAGAGCAGCCGAAGTGGCAAGCATGTGGTCACGGCGGGTCCTCCTCGTAGGCGTTGTTCGTTCCAGGGGCTTTCCACCCTTCATTGTTCGCCCAACACCGTCCGAAGTCAAAACGATTTTTTCAGACAGGTTCTTCGCCTATTCATTTCATTCTTCCCAAAAGGACACCTATATGACCCAACGCGACGTGCAACGCACCGCCTGCAATAAGTCGTCGGTAGCCTCGGCCAGTTCCTGTGTGGAGTTCGCCTGGACGACAAGGCGAACTCCTCGCCCCCATGCTTTTNNTTTTCGAGAGTCGCTGCGGATTTCCTACGGCCAAATGTTTTACGGGACCGGTTACTACATCGACCACTTGTTCGCCGAAGAGGAAACTCTCTCGCAACCATTGCGGTCGTGGGATATCAGCCAGAGTCCCGATAAGGACGTGTTGGACCTGCTAAACAGCGCGGGCACGGACATCGCCCCTCGCGACATTCAACGGAAAACCGGAAAGGTCGTGTTGGACAAGGAGCGGTTATTGCTGGCGGAAATACGTGGTTCGGCGGTCATTCGCGCCTTGACGATGACACTGCCCATGGACGAAGCGATCGACCTGGAGTGAGTCCGGCTGCGTGTCACGTGGGACGACGCCGCACACCCCTCGATCGACGCCCCCTTATGTATATTCCACGGCACCGGCACGTTCTACAACGGCAATGAACGAGAATTCGGGTGAGGGGCCTGCCGATCAGCGTCCGGTTCGACTACGAGAAAAAGCACGTGGAGTTGGCCTGTTATTCTCCGATGCCGTTCTTCGAGTCAATCCAATTCCAATTGACGGGAATCGACCCGGACGACACCGAAATCAGCCACGAAATCCACCATGAACCGTTTCAGGGCGATCCGACCACTCATCGCTTATTCGGCGTTGTCGATCCAGCCGGCGATGATCCCGACCAACCCATGGCTCGCAACGTTTCGCCCATCAACATCAACGTCCCGCCATCAGCCGATCCACCGCCAGCTCGGCTCGGCCCAGGTCTCCGGCATCCCGGCGATTGGCCTGCCGCCTAGCGACCATGCTCGACCAAGCGGCGTGGCGGTTCAACAGCGCCGTTGTCTGTTCATGCCCAACTTGCGCCGGACCGTACTCTTCTGCCAAGGCCGCGTCCAGTGCGGCTGCTGACGATTCGGGTGTCGTCTCGATGAGCAATTCCTCAGGCGAGCGGAGGTCCACTGCGTGGAGGGCGTAAGCCCTCTGTTGCGTTCCAAGTCCGGCGGTCCGTCGGACCGCCTGAATCGGCTGCCAAGCCGATGACGTATTCCCCACCGGCAGCGGACCAATAAGCCGACTCACATCAACAACAACCGGTTCGACGGGCGTCTCGACGGGTGCCATCGGCTCGGACGGCGCCAACGGCTCGCTCGGCGTCGCTTCGCCAGGCGGCGGGAGCGTTGCCCCGAAATGGGCCGCCAGAATGGCCGCGTCAATGGCGTTGACCACGCCGTCGGTGTTGAAATCGCCGTCGGCCCACGTCATGCCCGACTTGCCCCAGTTGCTCGCCAGAATCTTCGCATCGTCCGCATCGACCGCGCCGCTGCCGTTGGCGTCGCCAGGCAGTCGTGGCAGCGTGACGGCCGAGATGCTCGCATGGCCGCTTCCCAGGCCCGCAACGGCGTTATACGCGTAGATTCGGTAGAAATAGGGAGTGCCCGCGGCCAACTCGCTGTCGTCGTAGTACGAAGACGACGTCGAGTCCAGAAAGCCAAAACCCGTGTCCGCGGCCGTCGAACGGTAAACCGCGTATCCATCGGCGCCAGTCGCGTCATTCCAGTCGATCCGCACGCTGTTGGTCGAGGTGCTTTCGACGTGAACGTCCGCCGGAATGACAAGAACTTCGCCGAGATCGTTAAAGAAATAGCGCATGAACATGGCGCACTGCTCGACGGCCCAGGTCCCCAGGTCCCGAGCCAGGTACTGGACCTCCGCGGCCGTAAGTTCGCTCCCGTTGCCCGTCACGTAATCACTGGCCCAGACGGCGTGGTGGGATCGATCGAGTTGTTCGAGTCGGGCCGGCGGGAATTCGTCGCCGGCGGCGCCGTTGTGCCAGTCGCCCGGGTAGTCGTCGCTGTCGTAGTCGTCGGTGTAGTCGGTCGTTTCGCGAAACAGCGACTCCAAGGTGGGGTAATCGTCGCTGCGGTCCCAGAGCCATTCGGGACTCGACCAGTCGCCTCCCCATTGCTGGAAATCCCAGCTATCGTCCTGATCAAAATCGAAATAGGCCGCCTGGCCGCCCGCATTGTCCTCGTACTCGTCGTCGCCCAGCGCGTGCTGGTCGTTGTGGACGTGCGCCGGAACGGTCATGTCTTGAAGCAGGTGCATGGTGCGGCCGAGCCAGTAGTAAGCACTGGTTATCGACCCGGAGCTGTAATAATTCACGGCGTTGGGGTAGTTGCTGTCCGCGGCCTTGGTGTAGGCGGAGCCGTAGAACAGAATTCCGTCAAACAACTCGTTGCCGTCTCCGCCCTCGCAAAAATGATCCATCGACCGCAACATGTACCACGCGGCGTCTTCGTCGACCGTGCCTTCGCGGATGCTGTTGCCGGTATCCCACGAACTGGTCGTCGGCGCGGTTAAGTAATCTTCAAACTGGAGCTCGACGCCGGGAACTCCGAATAGCGCAAGGTAGAGCTCGCCGGCCTGCTGCGCGATAAACTCATGGGTGTCCGTCAGATGGGCCACGTCGGCCAGGGGGCTTTCGCTCCAAGCGGCCGCTGGTTCCGAATGCGCATATCCAAGCAAATGCCCCGTTTCGTGGAGAATCACATCAAACAGACTGGGACCTCCGGTGGATTGAAGCACGGACTCGGCGAAAACGAACGCGCAGTCGCTCCGGCTGTCATTGCCCGCGTCGACTTGTTCGGCCAGCCCAAGAAACGAACCCTGCTGCCGGAAAGCCGAGTCATCGCCACCGATGTAGATCGTCGAGAACTCGGCGCCTTCGGCGGGCCGAGCCGTAGTGAAGACGATCCCCGTGCCGGCAAACGTGGCTTCCAACCGCGCGACGATGCTCGCCAGGAGTTCGTCCTCGCGGCCGGCCCAATCATCGCGTGCTTTCAGCGCGGGAACATCGATGTCTTCGATCGTAATCGGACCGTGGTACGCGACATTCTCCTCGCCATCGAAATCGAGATAGACGATCTGATCGCGGAACCGGCCCGGCAGTGAGTCGACCAGGATCATGCCGGGCAGTTCGGGATAGGCCGACAACATCTGCCTGCTTTCGAGCGATTCGACGCGAAGCGGGCGAAAGTAACGGCCGCGAGTCGTTTTGTAATTGCATGGCCGCATGAATCGTCTCCCAGTAATTCGGCGTGTCGGACCCGTCGTCGGTGAATCGACCGACTCGGCCGATCGCGGTCGGGGCACTTCCCGGTGGCTTTGGTTATAGCCCCGACAGCACCGCCGGTCAAGCTCGTGCGCTCCGTGGTGAATCGTTCGTTTGACGTCGCCTCTCTCGCGACGTTTCGACCATCACCCTCACCGGCCGGCCATCAGCAGATCGACGGCCGACTCGGCCCGGTCTAGGTCTCCGGCATCCCGGCGATTGGCCTGCCGCCTGACGTGTACGCAACCAGGTCATCCCGATCGGCGCTGCGATGTTGGTGTTGTCTCCCGAAGCCGGCCGTCTTGTGACGGAAAGACTAGGGATTGGGAGGGCCAGTTATTGAATGAGGTTGGTCTAGGATCGTTTCGGCCGGTTGCTCGACCCGGTGGGCGACTCCGGCGTGCCGGTGATCCGGGGCTACACGGGTCGGTCGCTGGACGAGGAGACCGGGCTAACACACTACCGTGCGCGGTGGTACGACCCGGCGGTGGGGCGGTTTTTGAGCGACGACCCGTCGGGCGTCGACGGCGGCAGCGCGAACCTCTACCGCTCGTGCGGCAAGAATCCCCGGACCAACGTCGACCTGTCAGGACCGACCACTCAACGCTCCCGACACGATCATCTTTTCTCGTGACGCCCCGATAAGAAGTTCTCGTCGCGGAAGGCGGCGTGACAGGTAGGGTGGGGCGATGGCAGCGAGTTTTTCCTTGGAATCCATGGCTCTTCGACAACGCTCGCTGCCATCGCCCCACCCTATAGTGGTTCCGGAACGGAAACTAGGAAGCAGATGCCTTGGGAATAGTGGAAAATACTTTGGCTCAGCGGTCTCGACGACTCAGGGGACCAGTGACGGCAAGAGCAAAACCAATCGCGGAAAGAACGCCACGATCAGGACATCCGCGACCAGCACGATCAGGAACGGAAGAATAATGCGTGTGAACTGTTCCGTCGAGATCTTGCCGATGTCGCACATGACGTACATCGTAATCCCGACCGGCGGGGTCAAAGTGCCGATCGACATGCACATCCCAAGTACTATCCCGAAATGGATCGGATCGATTCCGACCGTCGTCAGCAAGGGCAAAACGACGGGAACCGTCATTACCACGATTGCCGCCGCTTCCATGAAACAGCCGAGGAAGAGATACAGAAGCGTAAACAGCAGTAGAAGCGTGAGACGATCTTGGGTGATCATCGCGATACAGGTGCTGATGATCGTCGGAATCTTATAATAAGTCAGAATCCATCCCAGCGAGGCGGCGGCGCCGACGATGAATAGGATCATCGCGGTCGTGGCCATGGTTTCGATGCACAGCTTGGGCAAATCGGTCAGCGCCAACTCACGGTAGACAAAAAGGCCGATGATCACGGCATAGAGCACCGCGACCACCCCCGCTTCGGTCGCCGTAAAAATGCCGCCGAGTGTTCCGCCGATTATGATGACGGGCGTGAATAGGGCCGGCAGCGCGACCAAGAGGTGTCGCGTGAAGACGGAGAATGGGACGGCCGGCGAGCGCGGATAGTTCCGCTTGAGGGCCAACACGTGCGTCAGCACCATCAGCGACGCGGCCATCAGCAGCGCCGGCAGAATCCCTCCCAGAAAGAGCCGATTGATCGGAGCCTCGGCCGCAATTCCATAAACGACCAGAATGATGCTTGGAGGGAAGATGGGCCCCATGGTGGCGGATGCCGCCGTAACCGCGACCGCGAAGTCGGCGTCATAGCCCGACGCCTTCATGGCTCGAACTTGCACTGTTCCGAGGCCGGCCGCGTTGGCGACCGCCGCGCCCGACATGCCTGAGAAGACCAGGCTCGAGAGGATGTTCACTTGGGCCAGGCCACCATGAAAGGGACCTACCACGCAGTTGACCATCTCAAAGATGCGCCGTGTAATGCCGCCGGAGTTCATAATCTTCCCGGTGAGGATGAAGAAGGGAACCGCCAGCAACGGAAACGAATTCATCCCCATGCCGAGCGTCTGCGGAAAGGTCTCCAGGGGAATTCCAAGCAGCAGCATGCCGACGACGGCCGCTAGGCACAGGCACAACGCCACCGGCAGACCCATCAATAGAAAGCCCGCAAACAGGATTACCAACAGGCACGGTATCATGAATTGCCTTCTCCCGGGGAGGCGTCTTCGGTCTGGCCGTGGGCAAGCCGCGAGGCACTTGCGACAATCTGGCTTATCCCGACGCCGAACAGGATCACGCCGCACAGTGGGATCGGTAACCAGAAAAGGGCGCGAGGATACTGCATGGCCGTGCTGAGGTCGGGCAACGTCCAAATGTGCGCGACCAGCCTTGACCCATGGACGATCATGACAAAGGCAATGAATTGGAGGGCGATTCCGCAAGCCAAGGAGAAGCAACTCGCCATTCGGGGCGACACCCTACGAGAGATCGCATCCATGGCGATATGCTCATGGCGAAGCGCGCAGTATCCAATTCCCAAGCAGCAGCCCCACACGAAACACAAACGGGCCAACTCCTCCGTTCCCTGCAAGGGAATCGCAAAGAGATGTCGCGAAACAACCTGAACGGCAACACAAATGATCATCGAGACCAACAGCAGCGCCATCGCCCACTCAAGGATCGCAATGGGAGTCCTTGAACGCCTCGATTTCGTCGAGCAACTGTCGCCCATGTTCGGCCTCAAAATCCTGATACAGAGAATCGCTCAACTCCCGCAAATGCCGTCGGTCGGTGCTCGTGAAGGTGACGCCGGCACGTTCCATTGTCTCACGAAGCTCGACCTCCAGCGAGTTCGTCACACGCGTCGCTTCGTCCCCGCTAGCTTTGGCGGCGTCGAGTAGAATCCGCCGAAGATCGTCCGGCAGATTCTGGAACAGTCTATCATTGATGGCGACAACGTTGAAGTACATTACGTGGCCCGTCAAGATCACGTGTTTTGCCTGTTCGTGAAAGGACGAGGCATGGATCCAGTAGAGAGGGCATTCTAGCCCGTCAATGACGCCCTGCTGAAGCGAGAAATAGACTTCCGGGAAGGGAATCGGGCAAGGCTGCGCCCCAATTGCCCGCCACGTCTGAAGACTCACGGCATTTTGAGGAACTCGGATCTTCACGTTCCGAAAATCCGCCGAGCCTCGAATCTCTTCGCGGAGCAAGGTGTGACGCACTCCCTGATCCCAGTTCACCGCCAAGACATGGACGCCGGCCTGTTGCCTGTATTGTTCGTTCAACTGCCGCTGCGTCGAAGTCTGTGCGAACGCAAGCATCTGTTCGGGACTGTCCCACAGGAATGGCAATTGCAGCACGTTGTATTCAGCGTGGTAAACGGCGGGCAGCGCATTGCCGAAACAGGCCATTTCCAGGCTGCCGGTCGAGACCATGTCCTGCATTTCCACTTCACCGCCCAGCGCGCCGCCGATGATGAGTTCTACGACCAGGCGGCCGCCGCTCTTCTCTTCGACCAGTCTGGCGAACGTGCGCGCTCCAATCGTGGTCGGATGCGCTTCGCCGGAAATGAGACCCAGCCGGAGGACTCGAGTCTGCCCAGCCGACCGCGATTCGATGCGGGCGCGGCACTCGAGGACTAGAGCGTCGAGCGATACGACCACTGCCGCAACGGAGACATAGGCGACAATTCTTCGTTTCGTCGTGTTCATCATTGGGTCGATTGTCGCATACCGAACGAGCGCGGGCAACGGGAAAAACACGGTGGTGGGGTGCTAGTGCCCTGACAATACTAAGAATTCGGTTTGGCAGATCACGAAAGGCCTTCGCTTACAGGGATAAACATGACCTGCCAACCCAAGAATTAAGATCTGACAAAGCACTAGTGCTTTGACAACATTAAGAATTTGGTTTGGCAGGTCACGAAAGTCCTTTGTTTACCGGGATGAATGTGACCTGCCAACCCAAAAATCAATATCTGACAAAGCACTAGGCTCCACGCAACCGCTCAACGAACCTGCCGATTCAAAGGGCCCGAGCGCTCCTTGCGTCGATGTGTTCCGTGCGGCCCGCGGGCCGGGCCGTCGGGGAGTGACAGTGGGTACCCGCCCCATTTCTTGGCCGCCGCGATAAAACGCTCAATATTGGAGACCGGAATGCCGCCATGCAGGGAATGGTCGGTTGCCAGGATGTGGCCGCCACCGGGGGACGCCTTGCGGATGGTCTCGATCACCGCCGACTCCACGCGATCCGGATCGTTGCCCGACATGATGTTTGTGCTGTCGACGTTTCCGATTAGCGTCAACCGATCGCCAAAGTCGCGTTTGATGTCGGCAATATCCATCCCGGACAGAACCTGAAGATTGTTCAGTCCGTCGATGCCCGTATCGACAAGGTCAGGCAAGATGGCATTGACGTTTCCGCACGTGTGCAGAATTACTCGCGTGCCAGTCTCCCTAATCGTTTGAATCTGTGTTTTCAGCGCAGGCATGAAAAGCGAGCGGATCATGTGGGGCGCAATGATGGTGTGATCGTTCATCCCCATGTCATTGGCGATGAAGACGGCATCCGCCCCCAACTCGACCGCCCGAAGAGCAGACTGCGTCCAGAACTCGCAGATTGCCTCACTCATTTCGCGGATCAAGTCGGGGTCTTCGTAGAGGCTCATGGAGAGGTCCATGACGCCCATGCTGATGTAGAGGACCGCGAAGGCGCTTCGCACGCCGGCCACCACGGCAAGGTCGTCCGCGTTGCCCTGATGGGCCGCGGCGATGGCCGACCGGATATTCTCGTGCCGCCATGGTTCGCGCGGATCAGGCAAAGTCACCTTCCTCCAATCGTCCCGGTTTCGAAGAGAAGGCGTTTCCGGAAATGCCAATGGCCACGAGGAGGGGTCGACCATGTAACCGACGCCCAGTTCGTCGCGAAATCGCCGATCGTCCAGCCAGTCGCGCCGTTGGGAGATCAACCCCGTGTACGTCGATTCGTAGACCAGGCACGCGTCGAAACCGATGGCCTTCGCCAATCGCACGGTCGGCTCGCCATCGGAGAAGAAGTTCTCGCACCCCAGCTTGGCACGGTAGAGAGCCGGGCTATTGAGCGCGTCGAAGATGGGGACGCGATCCGTTTCCCGGTGCTCAAAGGCCGCCAGAAAACGTTCACGAGGAGTCATTTCGCTCGTGCTCGCCGCGGAGGGAATTCGCATTCGTTACTTCCTCATAGTCCTCGGGTCGATGTCGGAATTCCGTCAAAGGGAAACGCTACTCCCGTGACGATCCTTGCGGGGCTCGGGCGGGCTTGGGCGCGCCTGCCCGAACCCAACCCATCTCCAGCAGTTGAAGGTTTGCTTCCAGGGCCAACTGGCTGACGTAGATCGCGCCCTTGGAATTCACGTCGCGCGACACTTTGCGCCAGGGGTCGGACATTCGCTCGTATTGACCGCCCATCGCATTGCCCGAGGTCTCCTGTCCCCAGAATCCGCACTGGATGATTCGATCGCGAAGTTGGCCGAACAGCGGTTCTCCCGTCAGTGTCGCCAGGCGGTCGAGGCATTCATACTTGCGGTTCTGGTAGCAGTAGTTCGAGTACTGTAGGTAATTCTCCTGCTCGGTATGGCAGGTCTGAGTCGGGTTCTTGACCCAGCTTAGCTGCTTGGGGCACCACATCAGGAAACCAAACCAAGTGTTCGCCTCCGCTCGCTTCAGGCACTCC
>DOEZ01000180.1 GCA_003532715.1 Planctomycetaceae bacterium | reverse complement strand
GTCGGCATCAAGAGAAAGGAGCCTTCGTCCAACGGCGGCATGAACTCCTTGCCCAAACCGGGGAATTTGTGCGACGCCCAGGCCCACGCGGCATTCCCGCGAATCGTCGAATCGTCGAATCCGAGTTGCGACGCCGTCCAAGGAATCACGCCGAACACCGGGCCGAATCCGAGCCATACCATCATGCCAAGCAGAATACTCATCGCGGGCAGCGCATAGAAAGCCGGCTTGTGCCGGAGGAAGAACCGCAACAGCGGCTCGTAGAATCTCATAAACAGCAGGAAGCTTCCCAACAACGTGGCAATCAGAGTGAAAAGAAAGATGAAGTTCCGGACCATGCCCGACTCGATGCCCAGCGGCATCCAGTCACGCGTAAGTAGGACTAGAACGACGAGAACCGCCAGGGCCGTCATCAAACGTGGGGACCATCTTGCCGCTGACTCCGGGAGCCAATCGTGAATTAACAGATACACGGCCACGATCGACAGGGGCAGGGCAATCCACCAGGAGAACCAAGCGCCGCCGACGATGCCGGCCAACAGGATCGCGGGGCCGGCGAGCAATCTCGCCAGCCGTTTGTGCTTGGGCTCGTGGAAAAGCATGTGGGCCAGCGGCGGAATGAGAGTCAGTGCCACGATCACCGAAGCCAACAGGGCAAAGGTCTTCGTGAAGGCCAGGGGTTTGAATAGTTTGCCCTCGGGTCCAACCATGACGAAGACGGGCAGAAAGCTGATGATCGTCGTGAGAATGGCCGTTAGAACGGGACGGCCGACCTCGCTCGCCGCGCGAAACATCACTTCAAGCCTGCTTTGCTTGGGATCCGCTTCGTCGAGATGTTTGAGGATGTTCTCGCATAGGATGATGCCCATGTCGACCATCGCACCGATGGCGATGGCGATGCCCGAGAGCGACATGATGTTCGAGTCGACCCCGAACTGCTTCATGGCGATGAACGCCATGAGCACGGACAACGGCAAGAGGCCCGAAATAAGCAGGCTGCCGCGGAAGTGCATGACCATCACCAGCACCACGATGATGGTCACGAGAATCTGTTGGCGGATCGCCGTTGCGAGCGTGCCGAGTGTCTCCTGGATGAGTTGAGTGCGGTCGTAGAACGGCACGATCGTCACCCGCGATACGCTCCCGTCTTCGAGCGTCTTGCTAGGCAACCCCGGGGCGACGTCGGCGATCTTTCGTTTGACTTGCTTGATTGCCTCGAGGGGGTTTGCCCCGTGGCGAACGACGACCACGCCGCCGACGACTTCGGTTCCGCCTTTGTCGAGCGCGCCGCGTCGCAGCGCCGGTCCCGTCGTCACGCGAGCCACGTGTTTGACGAGGATCGGCACGTTGTCGTTGGACTTGATGACGGCGTTTTCAAGGTCGGATACGCTCTTGACCAGTCCGAGTCCGCGAATGACGTACTCGACCCGGTTCACTTCGATCGTGCGCGCCCCGACGTCGAGGTTCGAGTTTCGCACGGCGTCGAAGACTTCCTGAAGGGTCACTCCCGCGGCACGCATTGCATTGGGATCGACGTCGATCTGATACTCGCGAACGAAACCTCCGATGGACGCCACTTCGCTCACGCCCGAGGCCGACTGAATCGCGTAACGAACGTACCAATCTTGGATGCTTCGCAGTTCGTCCAGGTTCCAGCCGCCGGTCGGCTCCCCGGTTTTCGTATCGCGTCCGTCGAGCGTATACCAGACAACCTGCCCCAATGCGGTGGCGTCCGGGCCAAGCCGGGGTGTGATCCCCTCGGGGAGATCTTTTTGCGCGACGCTCAACCGTTCGAGGATGCGAGACCGCGACCAATAAAAGTCCACGTCCTCTTCAAAGATCACGTAGATCGAAGAAAACCCGAACATCGATACGCTTCGAACGGTTCTCACGCCCGGCACTCCGAGCAGCGAGACCGTAAGCGGATACGTAATCTGATCTTCGACGTCGCGCGGCGAGCGGCCCATCCACTCGGTGAAGACGATTTGCTGGTTCTCGCCGATGTCGGGGATCGCGTCCACGGGCACCGGATTGCGAGGAATCAGGCCGGGGTCGTAGTCGAAGGGCATGACCATGATTCCCCAGCCGACCACGGCAAGCAGAACCAGAATCACGACGAGCTTGTTCTCCAGACAGAACCGGATCACCGCGTCGATCCCGCCGCCGATCAAGTCTCGCCGCGGCTCAGTGGTCATGGGCGGCCTCCACTGGTTGCTCGCGGGCATTCTCCGGACGGGATGGCCGTGCTTCGCCGTGCTGGTGGCCCGGCGGCGGGGCTCCGCCCTCGGGGGCCATCATGCTGGGCTTCGCCCGAATTTGCAGGGCGCTGTCGATCTTGAAGTTGCCATGCGTGACGACTCGTTCGCCCTCCCGAAGCCCTTCTTGAACGATGTACGAGTCGCCCGCGCGGGGGCCGAGAACGATTTCGCGCCCCTCGAACGTCGGCTGATCGCGGTCGGGCAGTTGTACGTAAACCACGGCCCGCTTGCCCGTGATAAGCGGCGCGGTCGCTGGTATCACGAGCGGCATTTCCGGAGCCTTGTCCGCGACGCCGTAGCCCAACTGCTCGGCGGGCACCAGGTCCATCCCGCATACGTGGCACTTGCCGGGTCCGTCCTTAACGATTTCAGGATGCATCGGCGAGATCCACTTGCCGACCAACGACGTGTCAAAAACCCGTCCGTCGGCAGCCAGCCGGCTGCCGACGGTGGCGCGGACGAACATGCCAGGTTTGAGCTTTCCCTCGGGATTAGGAACGTTGACGCGAACTTTCACGGTTCGCGTCCGTTCGTCCAGAACCGGCTCGATGAACGCCACGCGTCCGTGGAAGTCCGTGCCGGGGTAGGCTTCGGTGGTGAACGCGACGTCCTGCCCGTAACGAATCCAAGGGAGATCGGACTCGTACGCCTCGAGAAACACCCAGACGACGGACAGGTCGGCTATCGTGTAGATTTTGGTGCCGGTCTGTACGTACATTCCCTGCTTGGCCGCCTTGTCGATCACGACGCCCCCGCTCGGCGCGTAGATCGTCAAGTGATCGTTCGGTCTCTCGCTACGCCTGATTGCGTCGATTTGGTCGGGCAAGAGCCCCAACAGAGCGAGCTTCCGCTCGGCGCTGCGCGCCATCGACCCGGAGAGCTCCTGGTCGAGGCCGCCGATCCGCTCGGCCGACTTCACGGCCTGGATCAGCTCACGTTGGGCGACAATTAACTCGGGACTGTACATCAGTACGAGATGGTCCCCTTTGCGCACCGTGGTGCCCGTATAGTCGACGTAGAGCCGGTCCAGGCGGCCGGGCATCCATGCCGTGATATCGACCACCTTGGTCTCGTCATAGTCGACCTTGCCCACCATGCGGACGATGTGCTCGGCGTAACGGCGCGTGACGGGCGTGGTCTCGACCTCGGCCAGTTGGGCGGCCGTTTCCGACAGCCGCAGTTGGCGCGGACCCAACTCCTCGCCCTCGTCGCTCTCCAACGGTATCAAGTCCATGAAACAGATCGGGCACTTGCCAGGCTTCGGCAGCTTGATCTGGGGATGCATCGAGCACGTCCACTGCGTCGATGTCGAATTGCTTGCGTTGATGTCGTCGGACGTGCCGGCGCCGCGCGGAGCAAACACATATCCAAGCACCGCGCCGACAAGGAGCAGGGCGACGGCGGCGGGAATCAGTTGCAGGGCGAGCCTTGGGCGCCACCTTCGCTTGGCCGGCGGATCAGTCCCACCCTTCGTCGGCTCCGAGGCAACTTCGCTCATCATCTCACCTCGCATGGACAGTTGGGCCGGCGAGACGCGTCGGCGACGCGTTCACGCCGCATTCGTGCCAACGAAAAGTCGCGGCGTCGGATTCTCGGCATCGGAGACGCCATCCTCCGCAGTGAAACAAATCAGCACGCGGGTCAAACCGGACAATCCGCGTCTTGCGCGAGAGCTGAAGTCACCGCGAGTGTCTCGCTCTCCCTTGTTGGAAGTCTACGTTCCCGCAGCAAGAAGGGAAGTCAGGGACCCCGCGCATGCCTGAGGAGCGTACCACTCGAATGGGTGGATTGCTCGCATTACCGCGAGGAAGGGAGATGCAGGGACTCGATCGCCGGATTGGAACCATCCTGAACCGGCGTAGTCACCGCAGTGCCCACCGCGCGCTCGAGCGAGGCGATGGCTTGTTCGCGCAGGGCGACATGTCGATGCAATTCGATGCGGTAACGCAGCAACGTGCGGTATACGTCCATCAGTTGTTCGAAGTCGGCGCGGCCTGCCCGATATGACTCGGTCGTCAGCTTCAGTGCCTCCTCGGCGCGAGGCATGACTTCGCTGGTGAGAATCCTCAGTGTCTGATGATGCTCGCGGAATTGAGCATACAAAGTCTCGATCTCGATCTGAAACTGATCTCGCACGGCGGCATAGCGGCGTGCCGTTGCGCACTGTTTGTATTGAGCCTCGTTCACCGCGCCGTCGAGTCGGCTTCGGTAGATCGGCAGATTGACGCCCACGCCAAGTGACAAGGCGTCGCGACCATTGGCGACCGGACTGAGACCACGGTCGCCTATCTCGTACCAATTGAGCCCCATGGTCACATCCGGCCAATAGTCGCGCCGGGCGACCTCGACCGCCGACTGGTCTCGAGCGAGCTCGCGGCGAAAAGCCACGAATTCAGGCTGACACACGTCGGCGAGCGCCACGAGAGTCTCGACCGAACGATCGAGTTCACTTCGAAAGACGGAATTTGACGCTTCGGGCCGTGTCCGCGGCGGCAAGTGGAGCAATCCGGCCAATCGCGCCTGGGCTTGACGTTTGCCCTCATCGAGTGCGATAAGGTTGATCTTCAGTTGCGACAATTCGACCTGGGCCTGAAGAACGTCTTGCATCCCCATCTCGCCGGTGCTCGTCTCGTACTTGCTCTTGGCGACGGCAATCACATCCTCCAGGGGCTTCATCAATCGCCGGTTTTCCTCGACGGCGGATTGCACGAAATACAGATCGTAATACGCCCGTTTGACTCCCTCGATGACTTTCAATTCGACGGCTGCCACGCGTGCGTAGGCGGCAACGGAGTCGAAGTGGGCAACTTGGCTTCGCAATGTCCGCTTGCCGAACCAGGGAAATTTCTGGGACAGGCTCACAGCGGCCTGCTGTGGACCGGCTGCCGTCTGAATCTCCTCCAGAAAGGCCGTCGCCATGAGTTGCGGATCCGGCAACGACTTTGCCTGCGGGACGCGAGCCCCTAGACTGCGTGCGTGAAATCGGGCCGCCTGAATCTCCGGATTATTCGCCAGTGCGTGGCCGATCAGGCTTTCGAGAGTCACGGGGCCGTCGAACATGCCCCGAGGTTCCGGCGATTCGTCGCTCGGTGACACGAAGTCGAAATCCGTCGCCGACAAGTGAATGCCGCGTTGGACCGGTTGCTCCGCGCGGACCGCAACGCCTTCGAATCGAGAGCGTTCGGGTACCATTTGCGCGTGGATCGGCCCGGCAGACGACAGCTCACCAATGACTACGGCAATGAGGAGTGCCGCGGCCTGTGTCGTACGTCGAATCATCGATCCCCCCGAACGGCCATGCCTAGTCGCTAAAGCTCGCAGAACCCTCCCTTTCGCTAACTTCGGCAGGCATCCATGCGACGCTTGCTCTTTTCTTGGGCTTTGGCGTCCGGTTTGTCCCACAAGTGAGTGGCTTCGCTCGCGCCCTATCGAGGTTTTTAGAGGCTCGTGCTACACGAACTTCGTCTTGCCCGGCATGGCGATCGGGTATTGGCCGTTTTCGTTCGGCAGAGTCGGCGGTTGGCCGTCGAACGAGTATTCGCTGGGCAGCAGGGCTTCTTTCGAGTTGATCGCGTCGTCCCAGGTGATCCGCTGGCCGGTGTAGGTACACATGCGGCCCAAGATGGCCATCATGGTGCTATAGGCCGAGTTTTTGCCGTCGTTGATCGGCTTGCCCGACCGAATGGCCTTGAACAGGGCTTCGTGTTCGAGGACGTACATGTTTGCCTTGGGGCCTCGATGACGCCAGACTCGCTTGCCGTCGAGGTCCGTAATGGCCACGTCGAACGAATCGATCTTGCCGGTGCCCTTGGCGCCGAAGAGGCGGTCGGTCACTTCGGTATGGCAGTTGGCTTGTTGGCGGCAATGCGAGTTGACGATCAGGCCGCCGGGGTATTCGTAGGAGACCGCATGGTGGTCGTAGGCGTCGCCCGGCTTGGGCACGTCGTTGAAGGTTGTCACCTGGCGACCGCCGGAACCCCAGGCCGCGACGGGTGGCTCGTTGCCCATGGCCCAAAGCGCTTTGTCGAGGCTGTGAACGTGTTGCTCGGTGTTATGGTCGCCCGAGAGCCAGCAGAAGTGCCACCAATTGCGGAGTTGGTACTCCATTTCGGTCATTTGATCCGTTCGCGGCGTGGGGCGGCCGACCAAACCGAAAAGATACGTTGACTGGATATTCCGAAGAGGACCAATTTCGCCGTCGGCCACGCGCCGCAAGATCTCTTGGACGGGCGGGTAATATCGCCAGCAGAGTCCCGCGACGATCGAGACGCCTTTCTCCTCGGCCAGCTTGGCCGATTCCAACACGCTTCGCACGCCCGGCGCGTCGACGGCAACGGGCTTTTCGGCGAAGACGTGCTTGCCGGCCTCGATAGCCGCCTTGAGATGCTGGGGGCGGAAGTGCGGAAACTCGCCGAGCACGACGACATCGACGTCGCTGTCGATCACCTTCTGATAGGCGTCGAAACCGACAAAACAATGTTCGCCGTCGACGGCGACCTGGTTGGGATGAATCTTCTGGAGCCGTGCCCGGCGGTCCTTCACCTTTGCCTCGAACAGATCGCCCATGGCGATGAGCTTGGTGTTGGGGTCGGCGGTCAGGGCATTGCTGGCCGCTCCCGTGCCACGGCTTCCGCAACCGACCAGCCCGACCTTGAGAATGTCGCTGCCTTGGGCGTGCGCGGTTCGCGCGACGGCCAAGTTGCCGGCCAAGGTTGCCCCGGCGATGACGCCGGAGGTCTTCAGGAAATCGCGACGCGAGGGGCGGTGGGAATCGTTATTGGAACGAGGGCGGGTCATGCTAGCTTCTCCTCTGGCAAGAATCGTGGCGTGTGGGGCGGGTGCCGGAGTCGATCCGCGACGTGGCGGCCGAATTCCGGACAGGCCTGGCAAGAAGTTCATTATAGTTCCAAAAGGGGGATTCCACAAGATGCCGGTATCCACGGGAAAACAGCGAAATAAGACGCGGATTTGTTCCCCCCGGTGGATGCTACGGCCACCACCACAACCGGCGAGCGGTTACTGTCGTTTCCGGGCCATTCTGGTAGAATCAGAAAGTGTTGCAGTTCCGTTACCTCACTTGGAGAACTGGGCCTTGAGTTCACGCTCGGGCGGCGTCGGTCGTCCAAGCGCGCGATCGGAAAACCGGTAGTCTATCCCCCTTGTTGTTTCCCGAAAGGAACCGACCATGCGAAAGCTGCTCGCCGCTCTGACTTGTCTTGTCGCCGCGTATTACGGACTTGCCGCACGGGGCCTGGATGTCGCGGCGTCCGCCGAGCCCGAGACGAAAAAGCCGGTCGTCGAGATGGGCGAATCCGTCAAGGTCTACGATCCCAACGTCGGCGAGAAGCTGGACGAGGAATGGTACATAAACGACCATTGTCTCATTCGCGGGCCGAAAGGCCGGTGGCATTTGTTCGGAATCACTGGCACCATGCCGATCCGGCCGACGAGGGAGCGATTGTTCGCCCACGCCACGGCCAAGACGCTTTTGCAGCAACCCTGGGACAAGCAGCCCCATGCACTGACTTATGCTCCGGAGGCCCCCTGGCGCGAACGTCATCTTTGGGCGCCCCACGTGGTCGAGCACGACGGGACGTACTACATGTTCTATTGCGCCGGCGACGAGGACAATACGAAGTACAAGATCCATCTGGCCACTTCGACCGATTGCCACGCGTGGACCCGGCACCCGGCCAGCCCGGTGGTTGTCGATGGTTTTGACGCCCGCGACGTGTTCGTCACGCGATGGGGCGACAAGTGGATCATGTACTACACGGCCACGACCAAGCCGGAAGGGGGCAACCATTGCGTGGCCTACGTCACGAGCGACGATCTGATCCAC
>DOEZ01000334.1 GCA_003532715.1 Planctomycetaceae bacterium | reverse complement strand
CTTCAAGAAACGCGTCTTCGCCCGACAGCGTGCAGACCACCTTCGAGCCGAGTCGTTCGACAAGCGTCCGAGCCACGCCGGCAAGCATGGCGGTCGAAAGATGGATCAGTTTCGGTGGTTCCTCTTGAAGTTCGAGCCACGCCGTCAACTTGTCGAGTTCCCTCCGCTGATTCCCCAATTCGCCGCGAAGCATCGAGACAGTCAGCGGGCCAAGTCGCTCGGGTCGCGTTCCACCGCCGAGCCGGCCCAACAGCGCCGGACGGTCCAGCAGCCAATCGACGCACCGAGGCGCGTGCCGAAACAGCCCGGAACGCTGCTGCAAGTAGACGTTCAGGCCGCCGAACACGACTCGTTCGGTCGCGGCCGACGCCTCCTCGTCGGATCGGATGGGCGTGTAGACGGGCACGAGAACGACATCCTCTCCCGCTTCGAGCAGCGCGCGACACAGCGAGTTGCCTTGCAGGCAACTTCCGCAATACATGCCTCCCGCTCCGGCTACCAGATGCACGATTTGCATGAAAATCCCGACATTTACAGGTCCAAGATAACTTCGGCCGTCCATCCCGCCTCGGTTTGCTCGACCCTCAACCGATGATAGGTGACGGCCTTCACTTCGGTGTCGAGTTGGTGGCGCGCCGGATCGACCGCTTCGCCCCACGCCCGGGCCGCGATGCGGCCGTCGTGCTCCACGACCTCGAATCGCGTGAACAGCATGTGCTCCGCACTGAAGCGGTAGAGCCATTCGGACAGCCAATCGATCAGCAGGTCCTCGGGCTTCGCGGCGTCGAGGGATACGGCAACTTCCGTCACCGGCTCAATCGCTTCGGGATTGGCCGCCAGCACCGACGTCAGCGCCCGGGCTGCTTCGATCAGAAGCTCGGACAGCGACTCGGCTTCGACGTGAATCCCCAGATCGGCCGTGTGCTCGAAAACCTCAAACATGGTTCCCCCGCGATTGCTTCAGGCTGTTGGGCAGTGACTTGATGGCAACCCAGGTCCGCTGGGCCATCCGCGGACCCAACCATTATCATACCAGTTCTTAATCCGAGGCGTTTCGCCAGCCCAAGTTATCCGCAACACCCATACCAACCCGAAGCGCAAGCGAGAGGACTGCAACGACCCATTGTCCCCTCCGACAACGGCTGATACGTCGCACACCGCGCTGGAATCACAGGCTCGTGCCTAATCCGGGCTAAGTCATGCAAATCGGCTTTGCCAGCCCGTACGTATTTTCCCATTTCCCCCTCTTTCCCCTTTTTCCGAATCGTAGGGTCGTTCACGCCATTCGGCTGGAGTGCATGGCCGCCGAAGTTTCGCTTCAATCGGTCTTGACCCGAAGAGCGAGCTGCGTCTATACTGCCCCCCCGGACTATACTGGAGCCGGGGTGTATCCCGCGACACAAACTGAAGTGACTCAACGGTTTACGGAGGAACCGACATGACCCGCCCATCTTCCCGCAATTCTCACGAGCCGGCTGCGGCCCCCACGCGTCGCCCCATGCGAATCGGCCTCGTCGTGGTGAGTGTCCTTGTTTTGGCAGGCGTTGCGATGATTCGGCACTATTGGCCGGCCGAGCCGGTCCGTGCCCAGATGCCCCAGCGGACGTCCGGCCAGGGTGCCCGCCCCCAGGAATCGCCCTCGGCGCCGACGACGTCGCAGCCGCCGAGCCGCGCCGCCGAGCCGAAGATGGACATCGTCGCGCGCGTCAACGGCGAGACCCTGTCTCGCGAGGATCTCGCGCGAGAATGCCTGCGCCACTACGGTCGCGACGTTCTCGAAAGCGTGATCAGCAAGGAACTCATTGCCATGGAATGCGCCAGTCGCGGCATTCAGGTCACCCAGGCCGACGTCAACGCCGAGGTCGACCGGCTTGCCAAGCACTTCAATTTCTCGGTCCAGCAGTGGTACGAGATGATCGAGCAGGAACGCGGAATTCGGCCGGTGCAATACACCAACGACATCATCTGGCCGACGATCGCCTTGCGACGGCTGGCGGCCGATCAGTTGAAAGTGACCGACGACGAACTTCGGCGCGAGTATGAAACCCAGTACGGCCCGTCGGTTCGAGCTCGCCTGATCGCCTGTTCGACCAGGCAGAAGGCCGAGCAGCTTCGCGGCGCCGCGCTGGCCAATCCCGACGACTTCGGACGATTGGCCAAAGAGAACTCGGAAGACCCGACCAGCGCCGCCGAATTGGGCTTCATCCCGCCCATCTGCATGCATGGCGGGCCCAAGGAACTCGAGGAGGCGGCCTTCGCGATGAAGGACGGCGAAATCTCGCCGGTCATCGAGATCCACGACCAATTCGTCGTTCTGAAACGCGAATCGGAGGTTCCCGGTCGCAACGTGCCGATCGACAAGGTCGCTCCCAAGTTGCGGCACCTGATCGAGGAACGCAAGATTCGCCAAATTGCCGACGACGTGTTCACGCAACTTCGAGACAAGGCTCAAGTTCAAAACTACTTGGACGATCCGAAACAACGCGACACGGGCATCGTCGCCGTGCTCAACGGCCGGAAAATCACGGCCCGCCAGTTGGCCGAGGTCTGCATCGAGCGTCACGGCAAAGAATCGCTCGAGGGGATGATCAATCGCAAGATGATCGAACAGGCGTGCAAGAAGGCCAAGATCGAGGTTACCGAAGACGACATGAACCAGGAGATCGCGCGAGCCGCTTCGGTCTCGGTCAAGCCGAAGCCCGACGGATCGCCCGACGTCGAGGCGTGGATCGATCTGGTGACCCAGCAGCAGAACATCTCCTACGAGGTCTACAAGTACGACTCGGTTTGGCCCTCGGTGGCCCTGCGCAAGCTCGTCGACGAACGGATCGTCGTCAACGACGAGGACATCGAGCGGGGATTCGAGGCCAACTACGGCCCACGAGTCCGCTGCCTGGCCATCGTCTTCGCCGATCTACGTCAGACGAAGCGAGTGTGGGAACTGGCTCGCGACGAGTACAACCGGCTCGCCGAGGCGCGCAAGAAGCAGATCGAGTCGAACATGGTCCCGCGCGAAAAGGCCGACGAAGTGTTCGTCGAGTCGTTCAGCGATTTCTTCGGCAACCTGGCCGAACAGTATTCGCGCGACCCGGGCAGCAAGAACCTGCGAGGCCAAGTGCCCCCGATCCGAAAATTCGGCGGCCAACCCGTTCTCGAACGAGAGGCGTTCGCGCTTCAGCCGGGCGAACTGTCGGGCATCATCCAGGTTGACGACATGTACGTCGTCCTCTTCTGTCAGGGCCAGACGACGCCCCAAAACGTCGAACTCGAAACGGTTCGCGACCTGATCGTCGAGGACCTTCGCGAGAAGAAACTGCATCAGGCGATGGCCGACTACTTCCAGCACCTCCAGGACTTCTCGACGATCGACAACTATCTCGCCGGGACGACCCAGTCGCCCCAACGCGACGTCGAAAACTCGCGAGCCCTGCCCCCCATGAAGCAAACGTCGGCACGACGCTAGCATGTCGGCATAAGCCGGATTATCCGCTCTATCCGGCGTTGGAACTCGAGTTTCCCGTGGGCGCCGGCGGCCGGCGAAGGCGATCGGTATGCGCCGGCCGACTCGGGTGTCTCGTTTCACGGCGGGCGGTCCGCATGGGCTATATTTTCGCAGCGATTGCCTCGCCTCGAAAACCAACCCATTCGCGCGCCAATTCAGCCGAAAAACGCTCATGCCTCGAAGCTCTCTGCTGGATAACGTCAAAGGCGTTTTGATCTTTCTGGTGGTCTTCACCCACTTCTTGGTTCCCTACGTGTACAACGGCGCCGCGGGGACGGCGGTGGACTCGTTGTTCTATTTCGTCTACTGCTTTCACATGCCTTTTTTCGTCTTCATTTCGGGGTACTTCTCGAAGAACACGGAGAAGGCTCGCGACACCGCCTTCATGCGGTCGCTGGTGCCTTTCGTGTTCTTCAATACCACGATGATGCTGATCCTGTATGCCGGCGGCGCGCGGAAGTTCTCGCTCGTGACCCCGATTCACGTGAACTGGTACTTGCTCGCGCTTTTCGCCTGGCGCGTTTTGCTGCAAGACCTCGTCAAAATCCGCTTTATTCTGCCGCTAAGTCTGGTGGCGGCCTTGGCGATCGGATTCTCGGCCGAAGTGACCAACTATCTCGCGCTGACGCGCGTCGTGGCCTTCTTGCCATTTTTCCTGCTCGGCTACTACACCTCGCCCAAGGCGATCGACGCGCTTCGCCGCGCCCATGTCGTCACCGGGCTGCTCGGGTTGGGATTGGCGGCCGGCGTGGTCCATTGGCTCACCCACAACGACGCCCTTTCATTGTCGATGCTGCTCGCCGATCCCTACCAGTCGACTGCCGGCTTCTACATGCGGGGCGTCTTTTTCGCGTTGGCCCTGTTCATCAGCGCGTGCATCTTCATCGTGACGCCCGCCAAGAGGATCCCCGTTCTGACCGTGTGGGGCGAGAACACGCTGCTTATCTACGTCCTGCATCGATACGCCACTCTTGCGTTTCACGTGTTCGTCCCCGAGTCGCAGTGGCGCGACTGGTACGTCCTACCGGTGCTGGTCTGCTCGGTGGTCACGACCTGGGTACTCGGCCGACCGGCCTGGATGCGTTTCTACAACGCGGCAACGCAATGGCTGTCGAGGCATTGCCTAGTGGGACAAACCGAACCATCGGCGGCGGTCCGGCGAGGCCGCGGCGTCATGGGGATTCGCACTCTGGTCGTCTTGACCGCTGTCGTAGTCGGCCTGTTCCCCCTCGTTCGCGCGGAGTGGCCTTTCAGCGTATCGCAACCTGTGTCGTCCGACGACCCCATTCATCCCGTCATCAGCGCGTCGCTCATGGAAAAGATCGATTCCGAAGCACTGGTGGCGATCAGCTTCGTCGGCGACTTGATCCTCTTGGAAGACCAGATCAAGCACGCCTTCGATCCTCGGACGAAGGACTACGACTTCTCGCCCATCTTCGAGTATACGGCCGATCGGCTGCGAGCGGCCGACTACACGATCGGAGTTTTCGAGATTCCCTTGGCGGGCGACAAGGCGGGATATTCGACGAGCAACTACGACGACGGCATTCCTCTTCATCTCAACGCGCCCGACACATGGGCCGAAGCCGTCAAGAACTCCGGCATCGACCTCGTGACGACGGCCAACAACCATGTGTTCGACCGCGGGATTGCCGGCGCTCGGCGAACGCTCGACGTCTTGGATCGCATCGGCCTCGACCATGTCGGCACGTATCGCTCGGCGGAGGACCGTCGCCGCCGACGCGTCTTCGTCGCCGAAGTGAAGGGCGTCAGACTGGCATTCGTCGCCTACACCTACGGGGTTAACTATCGTGGCGACGCGTCCGCGGAACCCTTTGTCGACGTTCTTGCGTCTCCCAAGGACAAGACGGCTTTCAAGGAGAGCCGCCGGATGGTGGCCGAGGACGTGAAAGAAGCCAGACGGCACAAGCCCGATCTGATCATCGCCTTGCCGCGCATGGGAACGCAGTTTCTCCATCATCCCGATTCGTTCAGTGAAACGTGGGCGCGCGAGATGATCGCCGAGGGAATCGACGTCGTGTTGGCCTGTCATTCGCACGCCGTGCAGCCGATGCAGTACTTGAACGTCACCCGACCGGACGGATCGCGTCGCAACGGATTTGTAGTCTATTGCCCGGGCAATTTCGTGAACTCCTACACGTTGCACGACGGCGACGCGGCGGCGATTGTCACGATCCACGTCGAAAAGTCGCCCAAGGCGACGTCGATCCGGGCGGCGTCGATCGTTCCCCTTTGGATTCAACGGCGCGGCGGCGGCCAATTCAGCCCCATTCCGATTGTCGATGCCTTGCGGCGGCCGGAGCTGCGCGAGACGCTTGGCTCACTCGACATCGAACGAATCGCGCAAGTCCACGAAATCGTGACCGAAACGATGCTGGGACGGCGACTGACCGTCGATCAACTGCAAGAACGCTATTTCTATCTTCCCGCGAGGGGGTACGCGCGGCAGCCGCTCGACGTGAGACTCCGCGAGCCGGCCGTCGCCGATCGGCCCGACGGACAGCCCGACGAACGGCCCGACGGACAGCCCGACGAACGGCCTGACGGACAGCCCGGCGAAGAGCTCGACTCGGATCGAGCCGAGTTGCACCGGGTATTGAGCGAGGCGCGCAAGGTCGTCGTGCTGGGCGACAGCATCTCGGAGGGAACCAAGAACGGAGGCTACAGTTGGATCGAGCCGGTTCGGTCGTTCTTTCCGAAAGCCCGATTCTTCAACATAAGCCGCGGCGGTCGCACGACGGTCCAGATGATCGCGGCATTGCCCGAAGTGCCGGACCACGACGCCGACGCGGTCGTCTTGGCGCTCGGCGTCAACGACGTTCGCTACCGCGACGCCCGCGAGTGTGCAATGACCAAGGAAGAGTATGTCGCGAATGTCGATCGCCTCGTCGCCGAAATGCGGCAAAAGAACCCCCGGGCACGCTTCGTGATGCTTTCGCTTTGGCCGGCGTTCGACAACGACATCCATTCGCGAGTGAGGCCCAAACTCAGGGATCGCATGATCGACGACTACAATGCGAGCCTGCTGCAATACTGCCGCGAGAACAACCATCTGTTCATCGACGCGAGCACGCCCATTCGGGAGTTCCTTCGGCCTCGCGTGACGAAGGACTACCTCCTCGACCACATCCACCCCAACGCCGACAAGGGCGTCAGGCTTTACGGCAACGCCGTGCTTTTCGGCAAGCCCGAACTGTGGCGCATCGCAATGTAGCGCGGCCGAATGGCCCTGATCAGCCGGGTGGTAAGCAAATCATCCGACTCCGAAGGAGTCACAGCGATTAGCCGGGGGTAAGCGCAGCGCCGCCCATAGGCATTAAGTTAAGTAACGGAACGTTGAGCAATGCTTCAAACGAAGAGGGATTCAGGAACACTGATCTTCGCTAATCCTCGCTAATTATCAAGATTAGTGCTTATCAGCGTGAATTAGTGTTCTTCTTCTTTTCCGGGTACTAGCCGTTACGTAGTCGTTTTCTTAATTTCGTGCCTATGGGCTAGGCGAAGCGCCACCCCCGGAAGACTCCCCGACCTACATCTTCTCAACCACGTCGATGCCCAGCAGGTCGAGGCCCTGGCGGATGACTCGAGCGGTTAGATCGCACAGTAGCAGGCGGCTTTGGCGGAGTTCGTCGGTCTCGGCCTTGAGCACGGGGCATTGGTCGAAGAACGTCGAATAGCGGCCCGCCAGGTCGAACAGATAGCTGGTCAATTGATTGGGCCGGTAGTCGAGCAGGGCCAACTCGAGTGCCTCGCCGAATTGCAGAATGGCGAGGCCCAACGCCCGCTCGGCCGGCGTGTCGAGGCGAATCTTGGCCCCCGACGCTCGCAGCGCCGCGACGTCGACGCCGCCTCGGGCGAAAATGCTTCGCACCCGGGCGTAGGCATACTGCATGTACGTCGCCGTGTTGCCGTTCATCGCCAGCATTTTGTCGTAGCTGAAGACGTAGTCGCTCGTGCGGTTCTGCGACAGGTCGGCGTATTTCAGCGCGGCGACGCCCACCCGCTCGGCGATTTGCGTCCGCTGCTGGTCCGAAAGCTCGCGTCCGCCGGGCTTCGCGTCGTCGTTGGCCTCGACGATTTCCTTGGCGCGGCGAACGGCTTCGTCCAGCAGCCCTTCGAGTCCCACCGTGTCGCCGCTTCGCGTCTTGAAGGGTCGGCCGTCGTCGCCCAACACGGTGCCGAAGCTAATGTGCCGCAGTTCGACGTTCTCGCAGCCCATGAGTCGAGCCGTGCCGAACAGAAGCTCGAAGTGCATGGCTTGCCGGTGATCGACGACGTAGAGAATCGCGTCGGGCTTCCAGTTCTCCATGCGATATTCGATCGTGGCCAGATCGGTTGTCGCGTAGAGAAACGCTCCGTCCTGCTTGCGAATGAGCATCGGCACGTCGCGGTCGAGCAGAAAGACGCAGATCGCCCCGTCGCTCTCGCGGGCGATGCCTTGCTCGATCAGTCGTTCGACCACGGGGCCGAGCCGGTCGTTGTAGAAACTCTCGCCCAGCGCGTGGTCGAACTCCACGCCCAGCCGGCCGTAAACCCGGTTGATCTCGTCCTCGCAGTGCGGCAGGAACTCGCGCCACAGTCGCAGGTTTTCTTCGTCGCCGGCGTGCAACTTGGCCGTTTCGGCCAACACGGCGCGGCCGATGTCGGCATGTCGGGCGGCCAGCGGGCCAAGCACGGCGTCGCGATCGACCGCTTCGAGCTTCTCGGCCAACTCGGCAATCTCGCCGCGCAGCTCGCCGATTTCAGCTTCGGCGCGGCGGAGCGTCTTTTGGGCGTTTTTGTCGGGCGATGGGCCGGCCGTGCGGCGTTGCTCGTCCAGGGCGGTGGTCAACTGGGCCAAACGCTCTTCGAGACGCGGAAGCTTCGCCTTGCCGTCGTGGTAGTCCATCAGTCGGCGGACCAGTCGATAGAGCCGGGCCAGCTCGGCGACCGGCGCGGCCCGATACGCGGCCTCGTCGCGAAAGTGACGATAGCCATGGAGGATCATGCCGAACTGGGTGCCCCAGTCGCCGATGTGGTTGTCGCTGATCACGCGATGCCCGGCGAAACGGAGCGTCCGGCAGAGCGAATCGCCGATCACGGTCGACCGGATATGGCCGACGTGCATCGGTTTGGCGACGTTCGGCGCCGAATAGTCGACCACGTAGGTTCGCGGCCGTTCAGCTCGGGGCACGCCCAGACGCGGATCGGCGACGGCCGCTTCGAGCCGCTCGACGATCTGCGAGTCTTTGACCCGCAGGTTGATGAACCCCGGTCCGGCCACCTCGGCCGGTTCGCACAGGTCGCCCAGGTCGAGTTGCGCGACGATATCGGTGGCCAGTTCGCGCGGGGGTCGGCCCAGCTTCTTGCCAAGCGACATGGCGAAATTGGCCTGATAGTCGCCAAACTTGGGATCCTGGCTCTGGCGAACGAGGTCCAGGGATTCGCCGGGCGCGTCGGTCAGCCGGGCGAGCGGCCCGCGCAGCCGGGTTTTGAGTTCGGAGAGAATGCTCATCGCGTGGGTTATCTGGGTTTCAGCGAAATCCGTTTGGCCTTGTTCCAGAGTTCCTCGAGCGCGTAGTATTCGCGCATCTCGGCCTCGAACAGATGGACGACAACGTCGCCGTAATCGAGCAGGATCCAGCGGCTTGCCTCGTAGCCTTCGATGCCCAGCCGCCGGTCGCCCATGCCTTCCTCGAGCGCGTGGTCGATTTCCTCGCTCATGGCGTGCAACTGGCGTCGGCTCGAACCGGTGGCCACGACGAAGAAGTCGAACACGGGGGTCACGTCGCGTAGGTCGAGAATGACCACGTCCTGACCCCGATTCGCCTCGGCCGTTCGCGCGGCGGTGACGGCGCGCTCATAAGCTTTGTCCAAATTACCCGTCACCGACGGCGCGGCCCCGGCGTGACTCTCTTGCACGTGGTTCTACTCCCAACAAGGTTCTGCTCAACACTTCAGGCGTATGAAGCGACCGCCTGCACGATTCGGAAAAAGGGGAGAAGTGGGAATGTAGCGATGACAGTAAGCGTTCTTCTGCGATCGCGTGACCACACCCAGCCTTTCAACCCCCTCTTCTGGCAAATCGTTCTCAACTTCCATTGTAACCAGAATCGCGCCAACGTAGAAGCGGCCTCCCGCAAGCTTCATTGTGCGCGAAAACGGGGCTGGAAGGCCTGTCTACGGGGTGTCGATCCGGATTCGCGGGTTTTTGAACTCGGCTTTCATGGATGGCCCCTGGTGGATTTGCAGGGCAATCACCCCGCGACGGAGCGAGAGTTTCTTGTCGTGGTCCTCGACTTCGCACATCAACACCCCGTTGATCCAGATTCCGATGCGCGGGCCGGCGGCCGTGCTGCGGTAGTCGTTCCACCCGTCGCGTTTGATCGCCTTGAGCAGCTCCTTCGCGTCGGCAAATACCTCGACCGTCTTCTTGCCGGCGGCGTGGATATGCACCTTCTCGCCGCGTTGGGCGACGATTCCGCGACCGTCTTGATAGAAGCAGCCCGTGTACTGGTTTGCCGAGTCGAGATCGGCCTGGTATCCCTCCAGATTCCAGTTGGGCAGGCGTTTACAACGGAAAGACACGCCGGAGTTTGCCTTGCCGCTGATGCGGCAGCTCACGCGCATCTCGAAATCGGCCGGCTCGGCTTCTTTCCAGAAAAGGTAATGGGTCGTTTTGGCGGGCTTTTCCGGCGTGCTCTCGGCCCAGACGACTCCATCGGTGACCTTCCACCAGCCGGGCATGCCGTCCCAGCCAGTCAGATCCTTGCCGTTGCACATCGGTTTGAAGCCCTTTTCCGATTCCCTCTCGGCCCGGTCGGATGCGGCCGCCCACATCGGACTGGCCAAGGAGAGTAGCACGACGATAACTGTCACGCGACAATGTATGGACAACATGCGGCACCTTAGAGTAACAGGCAGGGTGGGGCGATTGCAGCGAGTTCTTCCGTAGAATTCATGCTTTTCCGGCAAGGCGAGCTGCAATCGCCCCACCCGTCTACAGTTGTCTCGGCAACAGAAACAACATAAGGCACCGGGCCTGCCGCGTCAACGAGCACCCAACCAAGGCCCGTCTGGACCGGCTTATTCGCGAGCCGATACCAACCCGAAGCGCAAGCGAGAGGAACACTAACCCGAAGCGCAAGCCAGCGGACCACCAACCCGAAGCGCAAGCGAGAGGAACGCAACGACTTATCGTCGCTTGCGAATCCGGCCGAGATTCTGCAGACTGCGGCGAAATCACTGGCTCCTGAATGGTCCGGGTGGCCCGTGCCTCGTTGCCCAGGGCCACCCGGCGAACTAGACTGAGGGTATCCGTCAATTCACCAGGCAGACCCCCATGCGGGTGTCTTCTCCGACCATGAAGCCCGAGAAACCCGTCCCGACGATCCTGAGCCCACAGAACCCGCGCGTCAAAGCGGCGGTGCGGCTTCGCGATGCACGCCACCGGCAGAAGCAGGGGCGCTTTCTGATCGACGGGCTGCGCGAGATCGAGCGAGCATGCGCGGCGGGCATCGAGTTGGTCGAGATGTTCCATTGTCCGGCACGCTACCCGGCCGGCCGAATCGAAGCGGTCGAAAGGCTCCTCTCGGCGCTCGACGCCGAGCGGTTCGAAGTCGCGCCGGCCGTGTTCGACAAGCTCGCGTTTGGCGACCGGGCCGAGGGGATGGTCGCCGTCGCCGCGACCCCGTCGTGGCGGCTCGACGATTTCGAGTTGACACCCGGCGCGGTGGTGGCCGTTATCGAGGCGATCGAGAAGCCGGGCAACGTCGGCGCCGTGTTGCGCAGCGCCGACGCCGCGGGCGTCGATTTGGTGATCGTGGCCGATGGGCGGACCGATCTGTTCAACCCAAACACGATCCGCGCGAGCCTCGGCACGATCTTCACCGTGCCCGTGCGCGAGGCGACCGCCAGCGAATCGCTCCAGTGGCTTCGGTCGCGTCGACTGCCGATCTTCGCCGCGCGGGTCGACGGTTCGGTCGGCTACACCGAGGTCGATTATCGCGACGGCGCGGCAATCGTGCTCGGCAGCGAGGCCGAAGGGCTTAGCCCCGTTTGGCGAGCCGACGACATTCGGGCCGTCCGACTTCCCATGCACGGCGCGGCCGACAGCCTGAACATTTCGGCCACCGCCGCGGTGTTGTTCTACGAGGCGCTGCGGCAGCGGGGATAATGGCGCGTTTTTGCCGCAAAATCTCCCAAAAAGCTCACTGAGCGCGGCACGAATGGTGAATCGGTGTAGCCTCGGATAGCCTGCCTATCGCGAGGTCGTCAAGCATCACGACGTCAATTGCAGCTTTGCCGCCGTCAGCGTGTTCTGCAGTAGCATGGTGATCGTCAATGGTCCGACGCCGCCGGGCACTGGGGTGATCGCGCCGGCCACTTCTTTGACCGCCGCGAAATCGACGTCGCCGCACAGGCCGTTCTCGTCGCGGTTCATGCCCACGTCGATCACCGTGGCCCCCGGCTTGACCATGTCGGCCGTGACGAATTTCGTCCGACCGATGGCGACGATCAGAATGTCGGCCGATCGGCAGACTTCCGGCAGATTCCTGGTGCGGCTGTGGCAGACGGTGACCGTGGCGTCGGCCCCGGCGCCGCGCTGCATCAGAATGATGCCCATCGGCTTGCCGACGATGTCGCTGCGGCCGACCACCACGACGTGGGCTCCGGCGATTTCGATGTTCTTGCGGATCAGCATCTGCTGGATGCCCGCCGGCGTACACGGCAGAAATCGCGGCCGGTTCTGGACAATCAGCCCGACGTTTTCGGGGTGGAAGGCGTCGACGTCCTTCATCGGACTGACCGCCCGGAGAATGCGAGTTTCGTCGAGTCCCTTCGGAAGCGGGAGTTGAACCAGGATGCCGTGAACGTCGTTGTCGCGATTGAGGCGGTTCACCACCGTCAGTAGTTCATCCATCGAGGTGTCTTCGGGCAGGCGATTCAGCTTGCTTTCGATCCCCATGCGGTCGCAGGCCCGCTGCTTGTTCCGCACGTAGATTTCGCTGGCCGGATCGTCGCCGACCAGCACGGCGGCCAGGCACGGCACGACGCCGCTATCCTGAATGAACTCGGCGGCTTCGAGTGCCATTTCGGCACGCATTTCCTCCGACAAGGCCTTTCCGTCGAGAATGGTTGCGGTCACGTTCCACGTCTCCTTCGTCCGAATCGAATCCATGCCGGGCAATTCCGAGAAATTCCGCTCGGGTGGCCTGGGCAAGGGGGGCTGAAACGCGGTATTCTAGCACACATCGATGAAACCGGACAGCGGCCGCGAACCGGAAACAGGTCTTTCGCGCCGGGCCGTTCCGTGTCGGGCCGCCGATCAACGCCCCCGCCAGGAGCATGAAACTTATGCAAAAATCGCCCCATGGATCGGACGCCGCGCCGTTGCTCCCCTGGATGCGTTTTGTGCTTCGTTTCGCCGGCATGTTTAACCTATTGGCCGGGGGGTGCATGATTCTCTTCTATCACGAGGGGTACGAAATGGTCGGCGTGCCCAAACCCGAGTTGGTCCTGCCCGTCCAGATCATGGGGATTCTCGTGGCCCTGTTTGGGGTCGGCTATCACTGGGTGGCCTCGCGCCCGGTCCAAAATCGCGACTTGCTGATGCTCGGCCTGCTGAGCAAGGCCATCTCGGCGGTGGCGGCCCTTCTCTACATTGCCGCCGGCCGTCTGCCCGCCCATTTCGCCGTCACGGTGTTCTTTGCCGACGTGATCTACGTGCCGCTGTTCTGGATCATCTGGCTGCGGCTGCGACGCTTCAGCGTCGATTCACCCGGGTAGTTAAGAACTGCTCGGGGTAGCACCGGTTCTCGAACCGGTGCCGCGCAGGTGCCGCGCAGCGGCAAGAGGGTATGCAACGACGCTCCATGCCCGGCAACGGCGGAGAGCACGATCCGCACGTGAACACACCTCTTGTGCCTTCGGCACCCA
>DOEZ01000145.1 GCA_003532715.1 Planctomycetaceae bacterium | reverse complement strand
GGCGGAGGTTCTCCGAGGCGCAAATGCGTTTCATCGCCAAAAGGGCTTCGCCGCTTTCATAATTGAAACCGAACTTCGACCATGGCGGATCGCAACCCGTCTCCATATTCACGCGAATCGCCACGTCCACGGTGCGATTCTGCTCCCGAGCAACCTCTTCGAGAGCCTTGATTTCCTGATGATTATCAATCTGGATCTTGGCTCGTTCGCGCACGGCCCGCGTCAGAAGTTCGCGAGGCTTGTACGGCCCATTGACGATGATCTGGTCTCCCCTCATCCCCAGGTTGCGGGCCTTGTCGTATTCAAAGTCGGATACCACTTCGGCCAACGAGCCCTCCTCGTGGAACACATTGCAGATCGCCTTGAGATAGTTGGTCTTGTATGACCAGGCGAACTGGACTCTCGGGTAGCGCGTGCTGAAGGCGAGGTGCGCTTCGCGATATTTCTCGCGCAACTTCCTCTCGGAAAAGACGAAAAGGGGCGATCCGTACCGAGATACTAGATCCTCGATGCGCGCCCCGTCGATCCGATCGACCGGATCTTCGACCGGACCTTGACAGTGCTTTTCGAGAAAGCTGTTGGAATTCCGCTTCATGGTCGGAGGGGTGTAAGGTTTCTTGCTCACGGTTGTAACACTCCAGACTGGATGGATTCGTCTTTGAAGGAAACGGCCGCCGGAGAGCGGCCCATTTCAAGTCTTGCTCGACCGACGCTTTCAACCAACGGCGGCCGCGGCCAATGCCTCCTTGGGAGGTCGCGAACCACGCCCCCTGCATACAAGTTCACCCGACGTCGAAAGTTGGCCCAATTGATCGATCCTGCCGGTCAACTCGACGCTATGCCGAACGTAGAAGACGCCCGCTTCGCACGGCGGAAGTCGATCCATGACGCCGTGAAGCAGAGTCTCGACCACGAGCGCCGGTAGATTCAGATCGATCGACGACGGAAAATCAACCCATGCCGGAAACCGCGGATTGATTTCAATCAAGTAGTACGTGTTCGTGGCGTCATCCTTGAGGAACTCGAGCTCCAACGGCCCTCGCCACTTGAGCGTCTTGATGAGATCGAACGCGATGGCGTCGAGTTTGTCGTCGTGAATCGTGATGCCGCCGAATCCCTTTCCCTTTTCGGAAAGGATCGTCTTGCGTATGGTACACCAACCGCCCACGCCTCCCTGGCCGTCGCCCACGGCGATCACGTCGTACTCGCTCCCGTAGACGCATCGCTGCAAGAGGACGGGTCCGCCCCATTCGGCGATGATCTGGTGGTATCGCTCAACCATATCCGCTTCGGAATGCACCTTGTACGCGCCGTAGAACGGTCCCTTGACCATCAATGGATAGCCGAGGCGGTGGGCCGCCTTTCTCAAGCCGCTCACCTCCACGACGCTATATGTCAACGGCGTCTGACAGCCGCAACGTTCGGTAAGTTGTGCCAACTCCGATTTGCAGCACGCCTCGTACGACTGTTTCGAGGGCATGAGCATCTTGATACCCCGATCGGCCAATGCGTTTTCGATCCGCAACAGCCCCCGAATCTCCGAATCGAGCGTCGGGAAGAAGATGTCGATGGAGTGTTTTGTCAGCAGATAATCGAACCGCGCGAGCAGCGCGGCGTGACCCGCCTTGGGATAAGGCAGATGGTAGATGAAGTCGGCGCAGTCATCCGCGTACACGCCGCTCTCGAGCACGTCATAGATCAGCCCGATGATCGTCAAATCGGGATAACGTCGCTGCAAGCTGCGGATGATTCCGGGGCCCGGCTGCGGGTTTTCTCCGCGATTGAGTCCGGTGACGGCTATGGTCAATGTCATGGTAGGCACATCCCTTAAATCAGTGTATGGTGCCGCAGCGACGACAGAAAATCCCCGACGTCGCGCGTGGCGGTGTACTCGTCGACGTCATATTCTTCGATCATGCATTGAACGATCTGTTCGTTGTTCAAGCCGTCGTTGATCCAGCGAATGACGCTCGCGCCGACTGGATTGACGGAATACGTCAATCCGGTCTGAGGATCGAATGCAAAACCGCTGTCGCTAATCATTAACTCCCTCAGACGTTTGGCCCCGGCCGCGTTCGCGGGGGCCGACGGCCGTTCGAATCCGCCACAACTACTCATGGTAGGTACTCCTCGATGGAACTCGCTTACTTCGCGACGGCGAAGACTCTCGCCGCCGATATTGTCACCTTTCCTTGCTGGCCGTCTTACCGATTGGCGTCCTCGACGCTGGCAAGGCGCCGCAACTCCCAACGGCCGTCGTCTCTTCGGAATTCATACGTCCCGGGCGAAAGCCGGTAGCGTGCTTCGCCGCTCGCGGCGCCGCGAGCAAATCGAATCTCCCGAGCCTCATTCGGTTCGAGCGTTTGCGCTCGGCCGGGCTCCAGTTGGACGCTCCGCTGTTCGTCGAGCATATAGATCACCGGCTCTCCATTCGATTCCAAATTGCGCACCACGATCTTGCCCGTGGTGATCGAGCCGTTGTCGGCGACCGGTCGCGCAATGGCGAGCAGGCCGTGGTTCGCCGATGCGTTGTAAGGCTGAACCGCGAGGACATCGCGGAATATCTTCGCCGCGGTCTCCGTCTCGCCCAGGTTCAAATGACACCACGCCAAGCTCGTGGCCATGTCGAAATTGTCGGGATACGCCGTCGCAAGCTTCTTGTAATAGGCAGCCGCTTCGCGGAACTGCTTCTTGCCGTAGAGCAAGTCGCCCAACGACTTATTCGCCTGACTATCCAAGGGACTGATCTTGACAATCCGTCCGGCCACGGCCTCCGCCTCGTCGAGTCGCGAGCGAGCCAGGTCACAGTTAAGCAACCCGTAGAGAGGCGTCAAGGCATTGGGAGAGTTCGCCGCCGCCTTCCGGTATGCCTGTTCCGCGCTGTCGTAATCGGCATCCAGATAGTGCAGCCATCCCAATCGAATGTTCGCGAATACCCCGGAATTCGATCCGGTCAATTCGATGGCTTTTCTGGCCGCCCCGATGGCGTCGTCAAACTGTTGTCGATACTCCGCCTCGTATGAAGCAAGCCAAGCTTTCTGGATCTCATTGAGTTCCGGCCCCTTGACCAGTTCGTCGATCGCTCGACGCAAATCGGCGGCCGTCTCTTCTCGCTTCGCGCCCGATTCCTGCTCCCGCAGCTTCTCGAGTTCCGCCACATAGGCGTCGCGCGACTTCTTGACCAGGGCGTCGTATTCGGCCTTGGCGGCGACGGCCTTGCTCTCCAGTTCCTTTCGGATGGCTTCATGGGATTTGTCGAACGCCGCCGCGGCTTCGGCCAATTGCTGCTCGTAACGAGCCTTGGCGGATAGCGCCTCGTCGGGCCAGGTGGCTGGGGAATCGTCGGCCGCCGCGAACGAGTACAAACCGAAAAATGCCATTACCAACAAGTGTACTAATCGCACGATAAGCTCCTTCTAGTTCTTTCAATCGAGCTCGGCGTCAGCGCTTCGGCACCGCTTGGATGACGCTGTAGAAGGCATCGTCCAACATGGGCGATACGTCGACCACGTCGAAACCGGCGTCTTCGAGCAAACTTTGGTAAACAGCAAGCGACTTGAAGGCCGCTCGCCCGAACGTGTCATAGAATAGATAACGAAACTCCCAGGAAATCGCATAGTCGTTATTGCCGTCGACGAGCGCCTCGTTGATGATCAGGCGACCGTTTCCTTCGAGCGCCCGATGGGCCTTCTCGAACAGCATCAAACACGTTTTCGGCGTGTAGTCGGTCACGACGCGGCTCAGAAGCACTCCGTCGAAGCCAGTCGGCAACTCGTCCTTGAGAAAATCGCCTTCATGCACGGCCATGCGGTCGCCGCATTTCCATTCCGCAATGAATTGTCGGGCCAAGTACGCGGAGTCGGGCAGATTGAATACGGTCACCTTCAGGTCGGGATAGTAATCCAACAGAGCGCGTCCGACCGTGCCGTCTCCACCGCCCACGTCCAGAAGATGCTGCACACCTTCGACGGCGCCCGAGGTGGTCAACGTTTTGATCGCCCCGCCGGCCGTTACCCGCATCCAGGTTTCCAGGTGCTCCGCGGCGGCCTTGCCCTGCGGCGGCCAACGCACCGCGTTCGGCAAGACCATGCCGCGCAGGACTTCGACCGTGGGTAGGATGGCCACATTCCGCCAATAATTGACCAGGTCCCGAAAGAAATAGCCTTCGGTGCCGTACTCGCCGAAAAACTCCTTCGATTGGTCCGACAAGCGATACACCGCGTCATACTCGCCCCGTTCGCCGTTTTCCTCCGCCAACAAACCCATCATCGCGAGCAAGTGCAAGAATTTCCAGCCGCGGTGGGGGTGGACCGCCAGACGGTCGCATATCTCGCGAGCCGTCAGCCCGTCGGGAAATGCTCCGAGCAACTCGGGAACCTGCAAATCGAGAAACGCCTCGNNAAGTCCGAGCGCCGCCGGCGAGAATCGAATAGAAACGGTTATCGCGGTCGCGGGGTGAACCGACAGCCGGTTGTTGCGGCTCGTTCGACGTCTGAGTGTCCATGGTTGTCGTCTCTTTCTTCATCGATGTAACCGAGGCATGCGATGGGTGAACCCATGCTTCTCGCCATTGGCAAACGATATGCCTCTACTTTTCATTGGTCTACAAAACGCATCCCGTTTGGACGGATGAGAAAATCGTAAGGTATTGTCGCTCCATGGGTTGCTCGCGGCCAAGTCGAGCCCTTGCTGAAGGCGACACTTCGGCGCGAGTATCGAGCGTGCGAAAACGAAAGGCTCCCAGAATCTCTCGCGAGATCTCGCGCGCGGAATGACTTTCGATGAAGGCAAGTCGTGCATCGCCGTCAACCGTCGAGGCGATGCGACCGACTCGAGAAGCGGCTATGCGATCGACGCCACATCGGTCGCACCGCAACCGCACCCCAAGCACGGGCGGATCAGAATGATCAAGAGGTGGGAGATCGTCGCGTACCATTTGGTAAACTGGGTAGAATGCCCGCGAGCGCAATCCCGTCTTCGCCGAGACACTCGCAAAAGGGGTCGCTGTACGAGCGCGTTCATTCTGCTCGCAATGAGCAGGCGAAATGAAACGTGCAAGCCGAGCTCCCTCCCGATGGTAAACCCCACTCCCTGGTATGCGACAAACCTAACAGGAGCAATGTTACGGAGACGGCAATTGATTGTCAACTTGCTTCCATGGAAATCGACCAACCAGCGTTTTGGGCACGATTCCACTGGAGTGGGGGGTTCCGGCTCGCCATGTATGGATCTTTCGAGGAAAAGAGACAGGACCGAAGACTCTGTCTTCCACGGCATCTCCGCGGGGCCGTCTCGTGGACATGTGGACAGCCTGCAATCCCAAACACTAAGTCGTTTGTCGCTGCAACGGTTACATCCCGAAGGGGCACTGCCTCAATGCGCCCAAGACAGGGGTGAGAGAGGCAAAACGGCCGAGATGCGCTCCTATCGCGCCACCGCGCGGTAAGAATTGGCCCGGATTTCGGGCGACCCGCCCAAGTGGTCGCGAATCGTGCATTGTGGCACGTTTGGAGAACGCGGATGCCGGGAAAATCGGCCAATTAATTCACTCGGGCGACCCACAGTCTCAAAGCGTCGGTATTGCAGGGCCACTGGTCACGAGGGGCCGCCTCGCTGAATCCGGAATTTGAGAGTAGGTCCGCCAGATCGCCATCTGACCACGCTTGGGTCGTGCTGCGGTATACCTGCTTCCGGCCGCCGGCCAGTTCCGTCACGGAAAACGTCTGCACAGCCACTTCCTCACCCGGCAGCCACCGGCTTTCCGTCCGGCAATGATAGGGCTGATCCGAAAAGAGCCCGGACGGGAACCGTTGCTCGGAGGGGTCGCAGTGCCCTGCGCGTTCGCCAGCCTCGTAAGTCTGGATTTCGAGGATGAGACGACCCGCGGGATGCAGGGTCGCTCGAAGTTTGTGGAGGATGGCCAACACCTCGGCCGGAGAGAAGACGTTGAATTCGCCGAACAGAATCATCGCCAGATCGTAGGGTCCGTCGAAGGACGCATGACGAATGTCGCCCAGAACGAACGTGCATCGCGACGGGTCCGGCNNGCCGGGCCGAAGTCGATTCCGTGGCATCGATGCCCTAGGGCTGCCAGGCGGTGCGAATAGAATCCCGGCCCACAACCCAGGTCGAGGATGCGCGACGGTCGCCCACCGAGCAAACCTTCATGTATCCATGCAACCTGCTTGTCGATCCACTCGAAACGTCGGCTGGCCATGTCGTGATCCTGCGACAGGTGCTCTCGCAGCATCCGCCGACTGAAATCGGGATCATCCCAAGGAATCTTGTAGGCTCCGTGCCATATGTCGTTGTTCCGAGTAGGCATCAATCGAAGTCCTTCTCCGTGTGGCCATTGAGCGAAAATCGAATATGGCCCGGTTCGACGGACGGCTCGGTGCGAACAAAGCCAAGCCGGTGCAGCAATCGCACGGAGGGGGTATTGTCTTCGGTCGTCTCGGCGACAATTCGCGTCACGTCCGACCGGGCGAAGGCCCAGCCGATCAACGCGCGGACCATTTCGGTGGCGTAGCCTTGGCGTTGGAAACGGGGCAGAACCGAATAGCCGATTTCGACCGTGCCATCTTGGGGCGGACCCTTGAAGCCGCCGCTTGCGATCAGGATGTCGCCGACATCGTCCGCCAGCATGTCCCGTGCCTCGCGCGGCGCTCGCATCATCGCGTACCAGACATACCAGCCGACCCGATCGGGCGCGGCCTCGATCCATTCGAGGAAGACCGGCAGTGCGTCGGCCAGAATCTCGGGCGGCCACTCGTCGGGCACGGTTGCCGAGAGCAACCGGGCGAATTCGGCCCGGTCCGTCAGCTCGGCCCGTGCCAAGGCGACGGTCGCCGGCACTAATCGCATTCGCGCAGTCACAATCATGCGGTTTTCTCCATGAAGGTACTGCCGTATGATAACTGACTGGCGAAAAAGTGTCGTTGCCCACTGTCGTTTGCGACCGGATGACCACCGAATCGGACTTCGCCACGGTAACTGCGGATGGGCCGGCTGGTCGAAATGGCGGGCAGAATCCGGTGCAGTTGGGGCAAGATTTGGGGCAGAGCACAGTGCAGCTTGCAGTAGCTTGCCACGGCGATTCGCAAGAGGTCGCAAGAAACGGAATAAGCCCCTGTGATACAAGGGCTCATGTGAAATCGTGCGATGAATTGCCACGTACTGCAAAAAACACAAGCGGAGAGGACAGGAAACCGATTGCGCGTTGTCGCAAACATTTGCCGCCAAACACTTTCTGACTGCAAGTCGTTTCAGCAATTGGAGTTGTGTTTCGCCACCTGTGCTCACCGATGCTCAAGAACTCTCAGCCATGGCCAACCGTTTTGACACACTGTGTCAATCCGTTCCTGCCGGGACCTCCGCCTTCTCCTTCGGAGGTTTCCCATGTCTACCCCGCATCGTGCTGAATCGCGTGTGTCTTCTTCGCAAATAGCCGAGGGGCGCAGCCACGCAAGAAGCAAAGCCGAGATCGACCAGGAACGCAACGATTTGATATTCCGTACCGAGGCGGAGATCAATGACATCGTTGCGGACTTTCAGGCTCGGTTGCCCGACTCTGACGGTAAACCCATCGGCGCGGTGTATTGCCGGTACAGCACCGTCCATCAGGATAGTATTGCAGACCAGGTTCGGTCGATCTTAAAGGATGCCGAGCGCCAAGGAATATTCGTGCCTCGCAAGAATGTATTCTATGACATGGCTGTTCGCGGCTACAAGCAAGAGAGAAACGGATTGAACAATCTCCGCGAATGCCTTAAGGCGGGCAGAGTCTCCGTCGTTATGTTCTTTGCAACGAACCGGTTATTCCGAAAAATGCATCGTTCCCTGCAGTTCGTTGAGGAGGAGATTGTCGAAGCCGGACTTCGTGCTGTTTTTGTTAAGTCCGGCGTCGACACACAGGATAAGGAACGATGGCGAATGCTGTTGGCATTTCATTCGATGATGGACGAGTTCGTTGTCGGTATGTATGCCGAAAACATCCGGTCGGCCCATGAGGGACTGTTCGCTAAACAACTTGTATTTGGGACGATCAGTTATGGATATCGAGGCGAGGCGATAGCTGGACAGACTACACGGCGAGGTCGTCCGCGGAAAAAGCTCACCATTGATCCGGTAACCAGTATGATCGTCAACAGGATCTTCACATGGTTCTGCGCTGATCGCATATCCATTAACGAGATCATTCGCCGGCTGAACGACGAGCCGACGGTTCCCCTTCCGCCACGATGTACTTCGGGCATGTGGACACGACTGGCGGTGAAGGGCCTTTTGACGAATACTCGTTATAGGGGCCTTTGGCGATACGGCGTCAACGAGACCTTCTGGATCTCCTCGAAAGATTCTGCCCGCCAAAAACCACGGCGTGAGCCGTTGAGGGAGATGCAGATCGAGGAGCTCCGCATTGTCCCGGATGATCTTTGGTTCGAAGCTCAGAATCGCCTGCATGCCAGAGGATGCCACCGAGGACGTCGGTCGAACGATGGCAATCCAAAACGACGGCCAAGGATCTTGAACGGCATCCTTTGGTGCCCGGTGCATGACCAGTCTCTTCATGTCGGCGGTCCATTCGGTCAATCGATGTTTTGCCCAGCATGTCGCCGCCAGAAGGGCAATCAGCGTGCGCTGTTTTCGTATCTTAATCGCCAATTAGCGACAAAGCTCACCTGTGAGAAGCTCGCTAAGCTGATTCGAAGTGATGATAGCCTCGTCGCACGCATCATTGATGCTTGCGAACGTGAAGTCGCGACTCTGCAAGAACCGGATCCTGATCGACTCACAAGACTTCGGTCGAAGGTCGAACAGATTTCGCATCGCATACATTTTGTAATGGACAACGTGGGAGATACGGAGGCAGATCAGCGCGAGTCCTCCGCAAGACTCGCCGAGCTACGGCGCGAACGAGCTGTTATTCAGGCAGATCAGGCCTCGCTGGAATCGAACGCGCAAAAGAAACGCGAAATACCCACGGAAGATCAAGTGACTCAGATGTTAGTTGATTTCAGTCAGATCCTGAATGACGCAACTCGAATCGAGTCATTGTCATTAGACAATTATGGTCACGCAAGGGGAATCATCGAGCAACTCACGGGAGGTCGCATTGAATTGTCGCAATTCGGTGAAAGCAAGGCACAACGTGGCTGGCTTCGGGGCCGGTTCATATTACGATTGCTCAACGTCGCGGTTAAGAACTTGATCGGACTTCCGGCAACGAATCTCGATGACGGAATTGAAGTCACGATCGACTATCGACCGCCGGCGTCCTACGACGCAGAGGCCGAGCGTGCCAGAGAGTTTTATGATCGGGGCATGCTCAACAAGAGCATCGCACGAGAACTGGGGTGTGGCACGGCTCAAGTGGTAAAACTGCTCGACCATGCCTTTGAAAAGCGAGGCGAGAAACGACCGGACGGACGAAGACGTCGTTGGACAGTCAAGCCGCAACAGGCCGCGACACCCCTGTATACGCAACTGGCCGATCCCGTTAAGGCGTTGTGGGATGAAGGGCTGTCAGTTCTGGAAATTGCGCGACGTCAGGACTGCTCGGATGCGACGATTTGGAAAGCTCTTGTTCATTGGCATAAATCCCGCGGATTAGCGATTCCGACCGCTCGTGATCGGCATGAGCAACTCGTAAATCGCGTCGTGGGGATGTACGACTTGGGCATGACAATCAAGGATATTGCAGCTACCCTTCGGTTTTCAACTCGCAGTATCACGCTGTGGATGCAACAGTGGCATAAGGATCGTGGGTTAGAGATGCCTGACGGCCGGACGC
>DOEZ01000499.1 GCA_003532715.1 Planctomycetaceae bacterium | reverse complement strand
TGACCGACTACTACGCCTACAGTGGCGACCCAATTGCCTTCACGTACATACCGATTACCGCCGACTACATTCTCGAATACGCCCAAACACCCGGCGACGCCGCCTGGCCCAGCTTTCCCATCGCAACGCCAACCAACGGTAAAGCCTACGGAAAGTGCGACCCCAACGCAAGAAACCAATTGGACCTCTGCGCGATACTCGGCACCGAATTTCTTCGCGCGTATCGACTGACGGGTGACGCGCGTTATCTCGACGCCGCCAAGCACTGGGGCGACGTCTTTGCCGAGAAATGCCGCTTCGATCCGACGGTTCCACCCTGGAGCCGATACGTCGATCCGGCCGCCGCCGACTGGTCCGATGAGCTGACCGGGAGCGTCACGCTGATCTTGGCCTTTCTTGATGACCTCGTGAGCCTGGGCCACACGGGCAAGGACGGAGCCGTCGTTCGCGCTCGGGATTGGGGCCGCAAGTATGTCGCCGAGCAGCTCATGCCGAAGTGGCTCAAAAACGACACTTGGGGACGCAATTACTGGGACTGGGACAATCCCGTCATGTGCGGCATCGTCTCGATGTGCGGCGACTACATCATGGCGAATCCCGAGGCGTTTCCGAACTGGAAGACCGACCTCCACAACGTGCTGACCCTGATCTTCAACCGCAACAGCGCCGACCCGAACTCCAAAGGCGACATGTACCACGGCGCGTGGGCTTTTCCCGAATCGTCCACCTGCTGCGGAACCTCGCTCTCCTACAATCAGTACACGGCGGCCCCGACGCTGCTGCGCTACGGTCATTTGGCCGACGACCCTCGCATTTTCGAGATTGGCCGGCGAATGATGATCATGGCCTGCTACGACGCCGACGAGAAGGGTGTCGTCAAGGACGGCCTGTACGGCCAATCGGTCGCCACGGGCGAGTGGTCGAACTTGGCCCATCCATGGCCGCTTTGCCAGATCATGGAGGCCATGAAATGGACGCCCGCCATCTTTGCTCCCAGCCGAGAAAACCACATCGTTCGAACAACCTCCGTGGTGCAGTCGGTCGTCTACGCGAAAGGTAGGATCGAGTTCACGGTCTTCGACGCGCCGGCCCAGACCGCCACGGTCTTGAGGCTGTCGTTTCTTCCCGACCGAATCACGGCCGACGGCCAAGACCTGCCGCTTCTTTCCGCGCTCGACGAAAATGGCTATCTGGCCGAGCCCGTCGGTTCGGGGGATTATCTCGTCACGATACGCCACGACGGAAAGCGCACCATTGTGTTGACGGGCCCCGATCCCCAGAATCAGGTCGACGACCTCGATGTGAAACTCGCGGGCGAGTGGCGACAAGCAGACGACCCGAATGCTTGGAACGAGGCGCTCTCCGTTTCCCGAACGAAGGGCGCCGCATCTACCTATGAGTTCACCGGCAATCAGGTCCGGGTGATCGGCTCGGTCGACACCGACGGCGGGCGAGCCGAAGTGTATCTCGACGGCGAGAAGCAACGGACGCTGATCGACTGTTGGTGCCCGTCACGAAGAGACCAGCAGGTTCTCTATTCGCGAAGCGGTCTGGCCAACGAGAAGCACCTCCTGGAAATCGTCGTCACCGGCGACGGAAATCCGCGATCGACCGGGGCCAATGTCTACATCGACGCCGTCCAGTATTCCGACCAGACCGCCGAGCCTGAATTCGGTGCCGGCGGCGGCCCGACCTCCCCGCAGCGAATGATCTTCGGGTATCCTCGTGAAAAGTACCTCGACCGCAAGGGAAACGAGTGGCGGCCGGCCACCGAATGGGTCATCCGCAGCGGCTACGGACGAGACACCGTCGAGCGCGCCTGGTGGACCGACCGGCGAAGCATCCATATCGCGGGAACCGACAACGAAGAGTTGTACCGCCATGGGGCCCACGGACAGGAGTTCTGGGTCAACCTGACGGTGGCGCCGGGCAAGTACCGCGTCACACTCCACTTCGCGAGCACGCCGTTGCACTGGTTTCTCGAAAAGAACGCCCAAGGCGGTCGCATTACCCGTACCATCGACATCGAGATCAACGACCAGCCCGTCCTTCGCGCGATGAACATCGACAAGGAAGCAGGCGGCATGTTTCGAGCACTGACAAAGACATTCGACGACATCGCTCCCGTGAATGGCGTCATCGAAATCCGCCTAAAGGGTTGTGATGAGCAAGGCGCCATGCTCCAGGCGCTCGAAGTATCCCCAATGGAGTAAGTCGGAGCGAACGGACACAATTCCCTCCCTGAATCATGCTTTCCATTTCATCCCGACGGAGTCCAGTCATGTTTCGCGCCGCGGCGGTGTTTGTCTCGCTCATGCTGATTTATTGCTCGTGGACCGGCGCGTCGGCGAGCCCCCCCGCCCACGCGCCGGATAATCGGGCGCCGACAGCGAGTCTGACTGAAGTGCCTCGCATCGGCCAGCGAGGAGACGGCTTCGTCGTTTCGCTTGGCGGTGAAGACTGCGTGCGATTCGACGCTCCGTCACTGGGCTCCGCTTCGCGCCCCGCGGTGGTCGTCCGCGACGCAGGCGACGGCTGGCTTCACGTCTCGCTCAAATGGAAGTGCGCGCAAGAGGTGTCCCAAGATGAACTGGCGGTCGCGTTTGAAGTACTCTTTCAGCCCGACTTTCACTGGACGCCGCACTTGACGCCGGAGCCGGGCTATGTGATCGCTCAGCATGTGTTCCGGGCTCCCGCGATGATCGCCGCGCGCGGCGCTCGCACGATGGTGCTGATTCCCGACCTTGATCTGGTGGGGCGTTTGCCGGACAACCCGTGGTTCATGGACCTCGACGCGCCTGCCGACCGCTGCTGGATCGGCATGTCGAAAACCGACGTGGAAGGACATGTCGGCTACGTGAAGAAGCCGGGCATGAAGTTCGCCGCCGGGGACGTGGAACTTGCGTTCTACGTCGCGGTATACGACGATCACGGGACGCCTCGCAATCCATGGTCCAAGGCAGCCCAATTCTTCTGGGAACGCTACGCACGTCCCTTGTATGCCAGGGGAGAGCCGAACCGTGTTCCGTTGGACACATACGTGCAACACGCCTACAACTGGGCGTTCAACTCGCTCGGTGACGTGATGTGGCAGGAGTTCGAACTTGACGGAAAACGTGTCGGCGGCGTGAAGTCGCATGTGAACTACACCGAATCACCCAACTACACGGGTCCATGGTTCCAACGCAAACACAAAGCTATTTGGAACCAAGCCTGGTTCTCTTCAATGCGCAGCGCATCGGGGCTCATGCGTTGGGCAAGCCGCGCCGGCGATCCCGAACTGGCCCGCAAGGCTTCGCTGACCAAGGAGCTGGTCCTCGCCGCGCCGATGAACGACGGTCTTTTCCCTTCCGTGATCCGGGTGGACAACGACCAGGTGACGATCGAGGGCCAGGACTACGCCCGCCCGCGCCCCTGGAGCGAAGCTTACTGGATCAACTCGGACCGCGTGCCGCGAGGCCACGGCATCGACAGCCGCTGGTACCATTTGCTTGACAGTAGTTGGACCTGCCTGCTGATGCTGCGGTGGTATGAAGAGGTGGAGCGCGATCCTCGGCTGCTGGACTATGCTCGCGTCTACGCCGATAAACTGCTCGCGCTCCAGGATGAAGAGGGGTACTTCCCCGGTTGGGTTCATCCTGATACGTTGCAGCCAACACCTTTCATGGCCAAAACGCCCGAAACGGCCATGAGCGTGACATTCCTCTTGAAGCTGGCCGAATTAACCGACGTGAAATATCGACGGCCCGCTCTCCGGGCCATGGACGCTCTCTTGGTCGAGGTCGTTCCCGATGGACGCTGGGAGGATTTCGAGACCTATGGATCCTGCAGCCGCTTGGGAAACCCCGAACACATCGGCAAGAAGTTCTTTCGTAACAACATGTACAAACAAAATAACTTCTCGATGTTTTGGACCGCCGAAGCGCTCCTGGAGTCCTACAGGACCACGGGAGACGAAAAATACCTGAAATGGGGACGACGCACGTTGGATGAACTGTCCATGACCCAGCAGGTATGGCAACCGCCCTTTATCTACGTGCCGGCATTGGGCGGCTTCGGCGTGATGAACTATGACGGCGAGTGGAACGACTCGCGTCAATCACTATTCGCCGAGTTGTTCATGCGATATCACCAGGTGACCGGCGATGCGCGACTCTTCGAGCGCGGAGTGGCGGCGATCAAGGCCGCATTCGTCATGATGTACTGCCCGGAGAACCTCCATGCCAAGAAGCAATACGAGAAACGCATGCCATTTTTTGGTCCAGAGGACTATGGATTCATGATGGAGAACTACGGGCATGGAGGCCGCACCAGCCCAGAAGGTGGCGGCATCGGCAGCTTCACGATCTATGACTGGGGTTGCGGCGCGGCCAGCGAGGGACGCAACCGCATCCACGACCATTTCGGCGATGTCTACATCGACCGAAAGCGTCGACAGGGATTCGGAATCGATTCGATAGCGGTCGAAGCGATGGACGACGGCTGGGTGCTTACGGATCTCGCGGCCACGCCGCGCGATGTCCGCGTTGTCTTTGAGGACGGAACGCATCAAACAGTGCGACTGCGCGAACGCGCGCAAATCCCATAAGAGCACGGAAGATTGCGTCGCGACCCACCAAAAGACTCAAGCGTCGTCCGTATCGTCCACTTGCCGGGTCGCGCTGTACAACAGATGCGACTTCATCTCGGATCGCGCCCATTCGGGATTGCGCGAGGCTAGCGCATCGAGAATCGCCTCGTGCGACAACACGGCGCGCCGTCGACGCGCCGGATCGTCCTTGCAGCTTTCTTTCTGCGTCAGAACGATGAAGCCGGCCAACGCCTCCAGCAAGATTGGGTACAGAGGGTTGCCGGTGATTCGGGCGATCGCAAGGTGGAACTTGAGATCCACGGCCACGGCCTTGGACTCGCCGAGTCGTGAAAGACGGCGATGGCGTGCGACAAGCTCGCGGAGTTCCTCCATATCGGCATCGGTCCACCGCTCGGCCGCGAGATAGGCCGTTCGCGATTCCAGGGCGAGCCGCGCGTCGAACACGTGGTCGAGCGTCTTCTGCGTTCCCGAATCGAGCATCATGGGCAACAGATGCCCAATCGCCTCGGAGCCAACCGTGCGAACACGAGTTCGTCGCCCGTGTTGAACGTCGAGCACGCCGAGACCCTTGAGCATCGACAACGCCTCGCGGATGGCAATGCGACTTACC
>DOEZ01000697.1 GCA_003532715.1 Planctomycetaceae bacterium | reverse complement strand
TTCCTGACCCGGATGACGCACGACACGCATACCAACCCGAAGCGCAAGCGAGAGGATTGAAACCTCGAAGCGCGCGAGAGAGGATTGAAATCCCAAATCGCAAGCGAGAGGTGTAGAACGACTAGCGTTCGACACGACTTCGGCCAGTCTTTCACGCGCCGTTGCGAACCAACGGGCCCGTGAACGATCCGGGCTGGCCGGCCGTCGAACCACATGCGGGCAAGAAAGAACGAGAAAAACCTGCGGGAGAACGGCGTGGAACAAGAGCAACGGCAAGAACCCGAGGGACGCCCCGCCTCGACGTCCACGAAACGTCGGTCGAAGCCGACCGACGTGAGCATTGTGGACACGGCTTTGTTTTTCTTGCCGGTGCATACGCGCGTGCCGCTCAAGTTCGGCGCCGAAACGCTCACCTCGGTGACGTGCGCCCGAGCTTGCGTGACCGTCGAGGACCGTCGTGGCCGGCGCGCCGTCGGTTGGGGCGAGACGCCGTTGAGTGTCCAATGGGTGTGGCCTTCCGCCTTGCCCTACGGCGAACGCCACGACGCGCTCCGCCGGTTCTGCCTCGCCATGGCCCGGCGCTGGTCCGAGTTCCGCGAATTCGGCCACCCCTTGGAGATCGGACACCGTTTTCAGCAAGAAGTCCTCGACGAGGAACTCGACCGATATCGGGCGGCCGCCCCCTCGGGCCAGGCTATTCCGCTCTTGGCGGGTTTGCTGTGTTGCGCGCCTTTCGACATGGCGCTGTACGACGCCTATGGAAATCTCCACGATCGGTCGGCCTGGGAGACGCTCGGCCGAGAGTACCTTAACCATGATTTGAGCCATTTCGTCAAGCCGGACCCCGACTCCGACGTCGATTTCCGCGACCGGTATCCGGCCGACTATCTTGTTCGGCCTCCCGCGAGAACGCTATTCGCGTGGCACTTGGTGGGTGGTCTCGATCCGATCGTCGAGGACGACCTGACCGGCGACGAGCCCGACGACGGCCATCCGGTGCTGCTGACCGATTGGATCCGGTGCGACGGACTGAAGTGTCTCAAGGTAAAGCTTCGCGGCAACGACGCGGTGTGGGATTACGATCGGCTGGCGCGAGTTGGCCGCGTCGGCGCGCGTCTCGGCGCGAACAACCTGACGGCCGATTTCAATTGCACGGTCACGGATCCGGCGTATGTCGTCGATATTCTGGATCGACTGCAACGCGACGAGCCTCGCATCCACAACTCCCTTCTTTATATCGAGCAGCCGTTTCCGTACGACCTAGAGGAAAACCTGATCGACGTCCAAGAGGTATCGAGCCGCAAGCTGTTGCTCATGGACGAGAGTGCGCATAACTGGGAATTGGTGAGGCTGGGGCGGACCTTGGGCTGGACCGGGGTTGCGTTGAAGACGTGCAAGACGCTCACCGGCGCAATCCTCTCGCTCTGTTGGGCCCAGGCGCACGGCATGAAGTTGATGGTGCAGGATCTCACCAACCCGATGCTGGCGCAGATACCGCACCTGGAATTGGCCGCACACTGCGAGACACTCATGGGAGTGGAAACCAACGCGATGCAGTACTACCCCGACGCTTCGCGCGAGGAGGCGAAGGTGCATCCCGGGCTGTATCGCCGCGTGAACGGATGCGTTGATCTGTCGAGTATCAAGGGCGCGGGATTCGGATACCGCATCGGCGAGATCGATCGCGTGTTGCCCGAGGCCGAATGGAGGAGTGCGGCCGTCGCGCAAAACGGCGGTCCATGAGTGTCGGACGAAGCATGGCCGAGCCGTTCTCGATGAGTACCTGCTCCGTTTCATTCCCGATGAGAATCCGCGATGGGGCGGTCTAAATCAAACAATGGCAATCCCTCGCCGGACTCGCCAGAAGTCCAAGTATTAGACGGATCGAGCGTCCGAAGCTCAATGTTCGGATCGTCCCACCCGGCAAGCTCACGAGCAACTTCGGCTATTGCACCCCCACCGTGCGTCAAGCCATTCGGCTTTCCCGCCTCTTGTCGAGCACCCCCGGGACGGGTGGAGTCTCGTCCCCTCTGGTGATTTTCAGTGAGGAATCTCTGCCCGGACATGATATTAAGTATGTGTAGAATTAGCAGCGGACACTTACCAAATCGCGAGATTTGGCGAATTGGTCTTATGCGAGACGTGGTGTTTTTTGGCGATTTCCCTCGGCAGCCACTATTCTCTTGCTTCTTTTTTACTCCGCGAGACGTAAGCATCGTGAATCGCAAGTCGGCCGAAAACACCGAATTCGTTCAGTTGCTTACCAAGCATCAGCGGGCGCTCTATCTCTATATTGTCGCGCTCGTACCGAATCTGGCGGACGTCGACGACGTTCTGCAGGCAACCAACACGGTGTTGTGGTCGAAGGCCGACGAGTTCAAGGCGCAAAGCGATTTTGGGGCGTGGGCACGACGGGTGGCTCATTTTCAGGTTCTAGCGTTTTGGAGGCGGGCGCGGGGCCGTCGTCTTGTGTTCGACAGCGATCTACTCGACCTGATGGCCGTCGAATGGGAAGAGGCGGCCGGCAGTCTCGAATCGCGGCGGCAGGCCCTCAATGGCTGTTTGAAGAGACTTCGCGACGGCGATCGACAACTCCTTGCGCGTCGATATGGCTCGGACAGCACGGTTGCCGAGATCGCCGAGCAGGTTTCTCGCCCCGTCAAATCGATCTATCGGTCACTGGAACGGACGCGGATGACGCTCTTGGAGTGCATCCGCCGTAGTCTGGCCCTGGGAGATATATCGTGACCGAGTCTGAACGTCCTTCACCCGAATTGCGGCGATTGGTCAATATGACGTGCGACGGTGAGTTGTCACCCGAGGAGCACGCTCGATTGCAGGAGATTCTGTCGGGCGACGCTTCGGCTCGGGCGTTTTATCGCGAGTGCCTTCTGTTGCACGGCGAACTGGCCTGGAGCGACGTGGCGCGGCGCGTGACGACGGCTCGGTCGGCGGCGCCGGTCTCCTCGCCGCTGCCGCTCGATCCATGCCAAGCGGCTGAGCACCCCCTGCTGGATTCGCTTGGAACGAGCTTTCAACAGATTCTCGGTTTCTTTTCCCGGCCGACGGTGTTCTCGCTCCTGGTCGCATTGATTCTACCGGGGGTCGTCTTGACGGTGCTGCTTGTCGACTTAGCCCTGCATCCGCCCGAGCGAGCGGCCATGGCGCCGATGCCCGCGCCGGTGACGCCCTCGCCGGTGAATAAGTCCGTGGCTCGGATCACCCGAATGAATCGTTGCGTCTGGGCCATGACCGGCCAAGATCCTTCGGTGGGAACCACGTTGTTTTCGAATCAACGGCTTGAATTGAACGAGGGACTCGTCGAGGTGGTGTTCGACGACGGGGCGAGTATGATCATCGAGGGACCGTCGGCGTTCGAGACGAGACGGAAAGGAGGCTTTCTCCATCAGGGCCGGCTCGTGGCTCGTGTTCCGAAGGGAGCCGAGGGATTCACCGTCGAAACGTCCTCGGCGGTGGTGATCGACTACGGCACCGAGTTCGGCGTGTCGGTCGAGGAGGACAATGCGGCGGCCGAAGTCCATGTGTTCGAAGGGGAGGTGGCCCTTGAAACCCGCTCGAAGGCGGCGAAGGACTCGATCGAACGCCGGCGTCTGACCGCTGGAACAGCGGCACGCGTGGAGGTGGCGTCATCCGATGGCGGCATCACCGTTCGCGCGATAACGCCCGTTGACGACCTTTTCGTTCGAACGCTTCCCACCGGGGCGATTGTGGCTGATTTTTCGGGCGGAACTGGCAATAGCTTGGCCGATCAGTTTCCCGGCGCTGCCGGCTCGGGTTGGACGACGGCTTGGGGCCATCGAGAGGCTGAGTCCGAAGGCGTGCGATGCAGCGCGTTGGTCGAGCGGATCAGGCCGCTACGCGACGGCGGTGACTACCTTAGACTCCTGGCCGAGCGAGAATCGGGCACGAAGGCCGTGCGACGAGCGCTGGAACGGCATCTTGAACTGGCCGGTCAAGTCGACTTGACAAAACCCCATGTCGTCTCGTTCGATTTTCGTGTCGACAAAATCGCCGGATTCAGCGAACGAAACGACTATCTGATCCTGTGCAACAACAGTATCCCGGAGGCCGCGCCGCGAACGGGGGTGGCCAGCGGTTGGCATATTCGGATCGACGGTGTCGACCACAAGGACGCGAGAGCAAAACACTGGTCTTTTCTCTCGGGTGGCGAGCAGAAGAGAGAGGAATACATCGGCAGCCGAATTCCCGTAGTGGAAGGCGCGGTCTATTCCTTCCGCGTTCTGGTCGAACCCGAGGCGCAACGATGGATGCCGTCAATTTCGGTTGACGGCGGGCCGTGGACTAAGTTCGCGGCGATGGGGATGCGGTCGCCCGGAACGGCGAGGGAATACGGATATTGGCCCATTCTGGCCGTGTGGTGGAAAATGGATGGAAAGTATTCGAAAGACGAACGCGAGACAATCGGGTTCTCGATCGATTCCGTCCGGATTAGCCCGGCCGACGAGGTACCGACCACCAGGTAGACTGGACCGCGCGTGGTAGGGGACAAGAAAGGAGATGAGGAAAGCGAAGAGTGTTGCTGGCCGTGCCCGACGACGCCGGGCAAGCGGCCGGCGCGACGCTCGTTTGTCCAACGGGGAAAAGCACGTTTCGGCGAACGAGAAATCAGGGAACGAGGC
>DOEZ01000556.1 GCA_003532715.1 Planctomycetaceae bacterium | reverse complement strand
CCGTCGGTTGGGGCGAGGCGAGTCCCGGCAACGGCCCCCACACGTCGGGTGAATGGGCCGGCGGCGTCTTCGCGACACTCCGGCGGTGGCTCGTCCCGGCGCTGGTCGGACACGACGTCGCCTCCGGCGAGCAGTTGCGGGAGTACTTGGCTCCATTCAAAGGCAATCCCTTCGCAAAGTCCGCCCTCGACACGGCCTGGTGGGATCTGGCGGCGCGACTCCGAGGCGAACCGCTCCACCGCATGCTCGGCGGCGTGCGTGAAACGGTCGAATTGGGCGTCACCCTGGATCCGATGGACTCGCTCGAAGCGTTTCTAGCTCGGGCCCAACAAGCGGCCGACGACGGCTTCTCGCGAATCGCCATGACTTTTCGACCCGGCTGGGAGATAAGCGTCCTGAACGCCCTGCGCGACCGATTGCCGCTGACCCCGCTGCACGTCGATTGCGGCGGGACGATGCGGCTCGAACACATGGAAACGCTCTGTCGTCTGGACGACTTCAGTCTGTCGATGGTCGCGCAGCCGCTGGCGGCCGACGACCTGGTCGGCCACGCGATGATCCAAGAGGCGATCCACACGCCGATCTGCCTGGACGAAAGCATCACGTCGCTCGAACAGGCCGACATGGCGTTGGAACTGAAGAGCTGCCAATACGTCGACCTGAAGCCGGGCCGCGTCGGTGGCCTCACGCCGGCCCTCGCCATTCATGACCTCTGCCGCGAGGCGTCCGTCCCCTGTTGGGTCGGCGCCATGCCGCAAACAGCCATCGCCGCCCGAGCCGGGCTAGCCCTGGCCGCGAAGGAAAACNNCCTACCCCGCCGACCACTTCCCGGCCGACGAATGGTTCGAGCGAGACCTGGCGCCGCCGGTCGAAACGACCCTACTCAACGGCCGCCGCGTCGCCGTGCTCTGGACCGAGCCGGGCATCGGCATCGAACCCGATGCCGACATGCTCGAAAAGTGTAACATCGACCGAGCAGCCGCCTCGTCAACGTGAAGCTGGCCTCGTCGGTCGTCGGCAGTGTGCCACAGTCCGACCGGGAGAAAAAACCGTGTGCCACTGGCTCCGCCAGTGNNCAGAAAATGCCACATCGAAAGACGGTTCGACAGGGTGTGCCACTCTACGCCTTGAACCAAATCTCCGGGACAATTGGACGCAACCTTGTGCCAACGTTCAGGATATTCGCCAGACGATATCGTTTGCCGGTCGGCTCATCCCCGGGCTGGGTCGGGTGACGTCACGCGTCGACCCCGGAGGGGTCAAAGCAATTAGCCCCGCGGTCGCGCAGCGACCCGGGGTAGGCGACTGACGGACCCGGCGGAAAACCGAGTGCCACTGGCTCTGCCAGTGCAGTGCCCCGGTTGACGTTCCACGGCGTTGTGAGCAGAAACAGAAAATGCCACATCGAAAGACGGTTCGACAGGGTGCCACTCTACGCCGCGAACCGAATCTCCGGGACAATTTGACGTAACTTGTCGCCGACGTTCAGGATGTTCGGCACAAAAGGTCGTTTGCCAGTCGGCTCATCCCGCAGGGATGAAAGCTATTAGCCCCGCGGTCGCGCAGCGACCCGGGGTTGGCGAACCAAAAGACTCGCCGACCCCGGAGGGGTCGAACCCGTGTCAGGCGAATCATCGCGCCCGTGTGCCACTGGCTCCGCCAGTGCGGTGTCTCGGTTGATACTCCATTCCGGGACTTCCGCGGACGGCCGGCACTCGGCGTCGAACCCGATGCCGAGATGCTCGAACAATGTACCATCGAGCGAGCAGCCGCCTCGTTGAGCTGAAATCGGACTCAACCGGTGTCGCCAAATCCGGATACGACGGGCCAAATCAAGGAAATCGTCAACAAAACTCGCTCGGGCGGCACTCTTGCCGTAACCCGCCATTTCGACTACAATGCTCGGCGGCAGCGTCTTGAAGAGGGAGTGGATCGAGTCAGGCGCCCTGAGTTCGGGCTGCTGGTATGATTGCGGAGCCTGGTATGTGGACGAGCTTCATTCTTCGCCAGCGCGACACGAGCAAATCAAAGAGCGCCGGGCGAACGCCTCCGTCCCCTCGTCGTTCCAGCGCACACGGTTGATCGCCAATGGCAATGGATCGTTATGACCCATTTTCGGTTTATGATTTTCGGTTCATTTTCGGCTCCCGATATGAGAGGGCACGCACAATGAAGCTCATTCACGCGGAAATTCGGCACTTTCGGCGGCTCGAAGACGTGTCAATTGATTTCGAGGCGGCTGAGACTGTATTCGTCGGCCCGAACAATAGCGGAAAGACATCTGCCACCGATGTCTTCCGTCTATTCTTGAAGTCGGAGGATTTCTCCATTCATGATTTTTCGGTCTCGCAGGTGGTAGCGCTTGATAAGTTTGGGCGTGGCGAGGTCGGTGAAGACGATCTCCCAAAGATTGAGCTTGATCTCTGGTTTTCGATCGATCCTGATACCGAATTTGGACGAGCTGGGCTGCTGCTCCCTGACGCAGAGCAGGACTATGACAGGGTGGGCATCCGTCTCCGCTTCACAGTGCGCGACGCAGAGAAGCTTAAGGAAAGTTACCTTGCACGACTGACTCCCAAAGCAGGGAATGTTCCCAAGAAACCCCTTTCATACTATCTGTCATTGCCAGGAACGATTAACCAGCATTTTTATGTCATGCGTTATGCTCTAGACAGGTCAACTCAAGATGTTACCGAGAGGCCACTTGTGCCCGAGGAGGGAAAGCGTCTATTGGAATCACTTGTTCGGGTCGAATTTGTCGATGCTCAAAGAAAAATCGACGACCACGAACACGCCGGGAGCACAAGGCTCTCAACGATTTTCACCCGATACTACAAACGGAACCTAACCCAGGCCGATATAGCCGACGATGCACATGATTTAATCGACAGGCACAATGAGGAACTGACGTGCCACTACGCCGCAGTGTTTGCTGATTTGTTAGATGTAATCAAAGGCTTGGGGGTACCGTCAATTAACGACCGGGCACTGCAAGTGATTTCATCCCTGGTCCCCGAGGCAGTTCTTCAGAGCAACACCACATTGGCTTATGTCGATACTGCTCGTGGACACGAGTTGCCGGAAAAATACAATGGGCTGGGCATCAAGAATTTGATCTTTTTAGCGATCCAGATATGTGAATTCCACTACAACTGGATGAATACCGAGGAAAATCGTCCTCTCACGCTTGTCATCTTCGTTGAGGAACCCGAGTGTCACTTACACGCTCAGGCCCAGCAGACCTTCATTGCAAACGCATGGCGTATTATCAGCGATACATCGACTCGCTGTAACGAAAAAGACAAGGTCCCGCAGTTGGTCATAACAACACATTCGTCTCATATATTGCACACTGTGGATTTCGCGAACGTTCGCTATTTCCGCCGTTGCCGCTGCGAGGGGGAAGACCCGATCAAGAAAACAGCACTGAATGCGACAAAGGTATTGAACCTACGAGACTTCAATCCGTCTCAAAACGTTGCAGATACAGAAAATGCCGGATACGACAAGAAGACAGAGCCTAATGGAGTCGAAAATGACGGGCAAGAGTCAAAAGAGACCGTTCCAAACACGCTCGACTTCCTCAAGCGATACCTGAAACTCACGCATTGCGATCTCTTCTTTGCCGATGCGGCAGTTCTGATCGAAGGCACAGTTGAGAAGCTTCTCATTCCAAAAATGATCGAATTGGAAGCTCCCGCACTTCGGCAGCGTTACCTGACGGTTCTAGAGGTTGGTGGGGCTTATGCGCACTGCTTTGCCGACCTACTTGAGTTTATTTCGATTCCCTACTTGGTTGTTACGGACATTGACTCGGTTGACCCAACAAGTCACAGAGCCGCTTGCCGCGCCGATACACCTGGTGCTGTCTCATCAAACGCTGCGATCAAGTACTTCCTCAATCGCGATTCCGTAGCGGAACTCGCCAGCATCAATGAAGACGCACAACACCTGAAGAAGAGGAGGTGCTACATCGCGTATCAAAAACCGTCGCCGGTTGCGGGGTATACTGCGGATCAGTCTATGCACGGCCGTACATTTGAAGAGACCTTTGCCTATGAGAATATCGCAATGTTTCGCGACGGATCGCTGCGCCTGCTGAAAGAGTGGGACGTGCCTCAAGAGCACGAGGCGGAGCACAAGTATATCTATGAGGCAGTGAGTCCACGGACATTTAAGAAAACTGATTTCGCCCTCTCGGTGATATCCTCTTATGCGAAGTGGGTCACACCTAAGTACATCGCCGATGGACTGATGTGGCTTGATGTAGAGTTGCGGGCCACCGACCTAATCGATGAAAAGGAGGTCGCTCTATGATGCCTCATGTTCCAACGCAGGCTGACAAGGAAGTGCTTGAGTGCCTAAGGCAAAGGCAATCCTTCTCGATGGTCGCCGGTGCCGGATCGGGCAAGACTACTTCATTGGTGGACGCCCTTAAGGGACTGCTCACGATTGAAGGGCCGCGTATGCTCCGAGATGGCCAAAAGGCGGTCTGTATCACATATACCAATCGAGCAGCCGAGGTCATCTGCTATCGCCTGCGCCAGAATCCGTTGTGTGTTGTATCCACGCTTCACAGCTTTCTTTGGGGTGAAGTGCGTCACTTTCCCAAAAGCATCCGAGAGGCTTTGCGTCTCAGTGTGTTACCCAAGCGCATCGCTAGGCACAAAGAAGATGACAACGGCGGGACCAGTAAAAAGGCGATGGAGGCACGCGCCAAGGCAGCCGAGCTTGAGCAGGCGCTCGCGTCACTCGACTCGGTTCAGGACTTCCGCTATGGTGACGATACACCATTCAGCAACTATCCTCACGGAGAAATCGGTCACGACGACTTAATCTCAGTTACGTCGTATATGATCCAAACACGTCAACCACTACGTCGGGTTCTTGGCCAGAAATACCCGTACATATTTGTCGATGAGGCACAGGACACGTCTGCTGACATTGTTGCGGCGTTCAACGCGATGTGTACCGGCGAGGGAGCACCGGTTGTGGGCTACTTTGGAGATCCAATGCAGCAAATCTACGACAAGGGGCTCGGGAACTTCGCGGGACCACCGAACTCGAAGGTCATTACGAAAGAGGAAAACTTTCGCAGCGCCCCAGAAATCATCTCACTCCTTAACGCCTTCCGCAAGGATGTGACTCAGGTTGCGGCTGGCTGCAATTCGCACAAGGAGGGGAGTGTCCACATTACGCTAGTGCAAGCCGAGAAGCCACAAGGACAACGTGGACGGTACACGGAAGTACAGTTACAGCGCACACAGTTGCGGCTTGCTGAAGCCATTGAGTTGTGGGGGTGGACTAAGAAGAGAAATGCGAAACAGCTCTTTCTCGTTTGGCGAATGATCGCTCGACGTCTTGGATTTCTACCTTTACATGACCTGTTCACTGGCCAGTTCGCCTCAACTCGTGCCACAAATGCATATGAAGAGGGGGAGCATTTTCTCATCAAGCCCTTCCTTGAGACGATAATTCCACTCGTGAAGGCGCACCGCAACCACGATGCTGGAGCGGTAATGCGAGTGCTTACGACCCGGACAGCCGCATTTCGTTCCGGTGGAGCACATTCCAAGAAGTCTATCCGACAGGTAAAGGGAATTGCCAACGAAGTGGCGGAGACTCTCACTCACCTGTTTGCTTCGGCAAATCTTGGTGACGTGTTGCGTTACTGTCGCGAAAAGGAGCTAATCCCGACATCGGAACGTCTGAACAATCATCTTGACCGCACACCACGCGAAGAACAATACGACGAAGATACGCACGTGGAAGACAAGGCCGACTGGCTGGCGGACGCATTCTTCACTCTGCGGGGTACCGAGGTTGAGAACTACTGCAACTTCCTCGACGAGAACACTTCGTATAGCACGCAGCATGGGGTAAAGGGCGAAGAGTACGATGACGTGATCGTGGTGTTTGACGACACCGAGGCTGCTTGGAATAACTACAGTTTTGCGAAAATGTTGACTCCGCAGGCTGCTGGCGAGCCGCGAGACAGCCAGAGAGCACGGAGCCAAAAACTCGCATATGTATGCTTTTCACGAGCAGTTGTCAACCTTCGCGTAGTATTGTTCACGTCTGACCCTAGTGCAGCAAAACGAGAACTTGTGGCACAAGGGCTTCTTGCAGAATCGCAGATTAGCGTTTTGAGCGACGAGGAGGAGTGAGGAATGTGACAGGCGCCAAGATCAGGCCGAATGAGGTGGCTTGAAACCAGAAAGCGGGAACCAGAAAACGCGACCAGTCCGATATTGCCACGATAGGTAAGGCACGCTGGCCTTCGGACATGCCCTCGCACTGCAAGAGTAGCTCCGGGAGGGATGGTATTTCACGTTCTCAACCGCCGGATCGCGCGAATGCAAATGTGATCATGCCGAAAGGCGAACCCCGGGCCAGCCTGCCTTCATTCCCCACCCCCCCTTCGCGATCTCCGCGTCTTCGCGGTAAAAAAATGTCCTCCGTTACCAACGCCATGCAATCGCCTCCCCCCGGCCAATTCTCCGGCTTGAANNAATGGTTCTTCGGATAGCCGACCAGACGGCTCGCCGCGCCGCGTGTTTGACGCCTATCCGGCCGTCTGAAGCCCGCTTTTCGAGATCGGAGAAACGGAAAACAGGGGGAAAATGCAAAAACCACGGGGCCCTTGCTCGACGCGACACAGGCACCAAGCAACACCCTTTCCCATCTCCCCCCTTTCCCCTTTCCCCGAAAC
>DOEZ01000709.1 GCA_003532715.1 Planctomycetaceae bacterium | reverse complement strand
AGTATCGGGCGAAGTCGATCGCCTCGCAAACGTCGGCGTCGGCCTCGCGCCACGTCTTGCCCGCCTCGCGAACCATGACGGCGGCCAGTTCGTCGCGCCGAGCGGCCATCCGCCGCGCCGCCTCGATGAGCAGGCCCGACCGCTCGACCGCATCGCGGTCGCGCCAGCCGGGCAGAGCGGCCGCCGCGCGGGCGACCGCCCTCTTGGCGTCGTCCGCCGTGCCGGTCGATGCGACTTTCGGAACCTGCACCGCCGACACGGCCCGAGCGAACGCCTCGCGCTCGTCGACCCGGGCGAAATCGCGCATCGATTCGTTGAAAAACGGCGTTCCTCCGTCGAGCCCCTCGACCGCCGCGCCAAGCTTGTGACGGCGGGCCAGCCGTTGGCGAACGCTCGCGACCGTGTCCGCGGCTTCGGGCCGCGCGCCGTCGTGGGGCGAGGCCAGAAGCTGCTCGTCCGAGGCGTTGTCGAAGAATCCAGCCTTCAGCCAGGATTGATTCGACGTGTTTTCAAGCAAACGGCGCACCAGGTAGGCCATGCCCGGAATCATCTCGCCGATAGGCGCGTATTCGCGGAGCCGCAGCCCTCGCTGGTGGAGGCCCACTTTGAGAGAATCGGCCATTCCCCAGAGCATCTGGACCTCGAGCGCCGACTCGGGCAGGTCGTATTTCTTCAACAGGGCCAGCGTATACGCGATCGAACGCACGTTGTGCGAACCGAGCGCCAGCTTGACGCCTCCCTGGCCCGGCGCGCGCGGAGCGGCGGCGACGAACAGCTCGGCCATCCGCTCGAAACAGGCATCGGTGTGGCGTTTGTCGGTCCAGACGGGCACGGGCCAGCCCATTTGTTCCGCGCTGGCCACCTCGTAATCCCAGTACGCGCCCTTGATCAGCCGGACCGTCACTTGGCGGCCCGTCCGCTTCGTCCAATCGATCACGCGCTGTGCGTCTTGCTCGCCGCTTCGCAGGTACGACTGAATGGCAAGCCCCGCGGGAAAGTCGAACTTCGACGCACAGTTCTCGAACAGAGCCAGCGTCAAATCCTTCAGCCGGAAACTCTCCAAGTCGAAGTTGATCAAGATGTTGTGCTTGGCCGCGAATTCCAACAGCGGCCGCAGCCGTTGGGTCATCCGCCCGATGGTTCCGTTGAAGTCGATCGCGTCGGCTCGCGCATCGAGCGAACTGATCTTGATCGACACGTTGGCCCGGGGGATTGGGCCCAGGTGGTCGGTTTCGAGTCGCGGCGAAGCGGGCCATTTGGCCACTTCGCCGGGTAACGCTTCAAGCAGTTCGAGATAACGCCGCTGGTATTCGTCGGCCTCCTTTTCGCTCAGACAGGCTTCGCCGACCAGGTCGACGCTGAACGCGCTGCCCGCATCCCACAGCTTGCGGAGCTTCGGCATGGTGGAGGCCGGGTCGGTGCCGGCGATGAAGTTACCGGCCAAAGCGGTGATGCGGTTGCTGATGGTTTTCGACACAATGGGCTTGACGATCGCGCCGGCTTTCAGGCCAAGGTCCATGCCGGGGGGCAGTTTCACGCCCGGCTGGGTCAGGTAATCGACCAGACAGTCGTAAACGGCCCGAGACGAGCGGAGCATCGGAAAGGCGTCGACGAAGCGGAAGAGCTGCACCTTGAAGGCCGGATCCTTCATGGTGAAGTTCATCATCTGGTCGTTCCAGAACCGGGCCGAGAACCATCCCGCCTTGTACTCGCGGGCCGGTTTCAACAGCGACCGGCCGATTTCGAGGGTTGTTGCTTCGAGTTTTGCCCGATCTTCGACCACCGGCGCGCTACTTGGCGACTCCGAACCTTCCGACCGACTCATGGGCTTGCTCCTGCAACGGCTGAATGGCATAGGGCACAAGGAAGTCCGGCGTGAATCCAGACAACGACATGTGTAATGATTGTCGTCTCGGCGCGGCCGCTGTCAAGAGTGTCGGCCGCGAATCCAGCAAAACCTTGGCGTCCGGGAAGGGACGCCTTCGAGCGTGACGACTCGCTAGTCCTTCGCCTTGATTCCCCCCTCGAAGGTCAGCAGCGTGCGGAGCTTTTCGGGGTGGAGCGAGGCTTTCAGGGCGGTCGCCCGGTCGATGTGCTCGGTCCGATGTAGTTCGTGGAGCGAGAAGTTGAAGCTGCGCATGCCGTCTTCGCCGCTTTCGATGATGTCCTCGAGCTTGCTTTCTTCGCCCCGCTCGATGTACATCTTCACCGCGGCGTTGTTGATAAGGACTTCGGTGGCGGGCACGCGCGAGACGTCCTTTTTGATCGAGGGGAGCAGCATCTGGTTCATGATGGCGATGAGCGTCGTGCTCAGGTTCTTTCGAACGGCCTCTTTTTCGGCCTCGCCGAAGAAATTGAGGATGCGGTAGAACGTTTGGACCACCTCGGCCGTGTGCAGCGAGGTGAGCACCAGGTGGCCCGTCTCGGCCGCCGTGATCGCCGTGCGGACTGTTTCGGCGTCGCGCATTTCGCCGATGACGATGACGTCGGGATCCTGCCGAACGACCGCGCGAAGGGCCTCGGCGTAGGTCGGAAAATCCTGGCCCATTTCGCGCTGGTTGATGCGACTCTGGTCGTTGGCGATGATGTATTCGATCGGGTCCTCGATCGTGACGACGTGTTTCATCTCGCGGGCGTTGATGTAGCTGACCATGGCGGCCAGCGTGGTCGATTTGCCGCTGCCCGTCTCGCCCCCGACGACGATGATTCCCTTGGGCCGCCGTCGGATGGCCGCTTCGTAGACGGGCGGCAGGTGGAGTTCCTCGAAACTCGGAATTTCGAGCTTGATCCGTCGAATAGCGGCGGCCATCGAGCCGCGGGTTTTGTACAACTGAATGCGATAGCGGACGCGGTGCGACTCGTTCTCACGGACCGGAATCACGTCCTCGTGGGCATAATCGACGTAGCCGCGATTGTGATACGCCTTTCGCCGTTCGTCATTGAGAGTGCAGCCCATGATCAATTCGACGTGACCATCGGCGAGCCCCGGCCCCTTGCGCGAGGCCAGCCCGCCAGGAACGCGAAAATAGGGCGTCTCGCCGAGCATCAGGTGGATGTCGGAGGCGTTGATCCGCTCGGCCGTCTGAAACAGCCGCATCAGATAGGCACCCTCTTGCGATTGCTGGCCGAGGCTCGAAAGCGATGGATCGCCGGGTGGAAGTTCGTGCGAATCCTGCATGGTCGTTGCTCCAAATCGGCTTCGCTTGTCTCGTTCAACGCGGGATGGTTTCCTGCGTGGGCTGCACGATCGGGTTCTGGTATGTCGGTCCCGGATCGCGCGCCTTATTCCCCTCCGCCTGCTTGTTTCCACTATTCTCGATGCGGATGTTCACGTTGACGTTGATGCCCGAGAAGATGTTCACGTCCGAAAACAGTTTGACCGTGTTGCCGTTGAGCAGCGACGGTCGATTGTCGGACAAGAGCTTGGTTTTGTTTTCGGAAAGCAGCCGCGTATCGTTTTCCGACAGTAGCTCCGCCTCGTTGTCCGTGAAAAAACGCACGAAATCGGAGAGGACGCCCAATCGTCCGCGTTTGGCGAACGCTTCGAGAGCGGGCATGGCCAGCGTTCCCCCCTTCGGCAACACACGAGAAAGGGCCAACGTGCCGACGGCCGACGTCTTGGCGGGCGGCGCGATGGCCGTCGGCTTGTCGCCCGACGCGGCCATCCCAACGGCCGAACAGCCAAGAATCAGAGTCCAAGACGCAACAGCCATGGCGGCCGTGCCTCCCAGCGATCGCATTTTCATCACAAATCTTGTCGGCTTTTTCATCGAAGCATCTCCAGTATCCATAGAGAAAAGGTCTGAAGCATCATGATGCGGACAACACCATGGATTGCTGACCATTCTAATCATTGGTGGCAGGATAAGCACCAGGGAAAACCGGCCAACTTAATGGGATAAGATTCTGTATCGTCGAGAATGCGATGCCTATTCCCCACCGCAGGGGCATTTCCTGCAATTGCTCCTCGTGCATCGAGAGTTATGACCTACACACGGTTCTTTCGGAACCATCCTTAGGGGGGTGTATGCCCTGTTGTGGCCGCTCGGCCGCGAACAGCCGTAATGACCGTCGAAAGCTGGACCCGTTCATCCTTTCCATTCAATGGAGTTTCCGCGACGGATCGGAGAAAAGCCGCATCGCGTTGACCGTGCTTTGGTTTCTACTGTGCGCGAGGTGGAGCGGGCGTGTATAATGGATCGGTCGGCGGCGTCGGGGCGGCGCGGCCACGATTTCCCACCCAACCATTCCCACCGTACGTCGGCTGTTACACTCGACAGCGTGTCCCACCGAAGGAGTTCACTCACATGACACGATCGTGCTTCGCGCTTGCGTTTCTGTTTCTCTCGGTTCCAGTTTTCGCGGTCGAGACGGCGCCGGCCCCGAAGGGAAAGATCGTTCCGCCGACCGCCGAGTGGAAGGCGAAGATTGAAACGCTGGCTCCCGCCGCGTCGGCGGCCGAGCCGAAGGCGCCACGTCGCGTATTGGTCTTTTCGCTTTCGACCGGGTACTACCACCATGTGATTCCCCACACGGCGGCCGTCATCGAGATTCTCGGCAAAAAGTCGGGGGCGTTCGAGGTGGTTCACGACAACGATATCGAGGTCTTCTTGCCCGAACGGATCAAGGAGTTCGACGCGATTGTCTTGAACAACACGTGTTCGGTCGGCCCGGCGCGCAACTTGTTTCTCGATGTGTTGAACAACAAAGCCAAATACGACAAGAAGGTGGGAGAGAAGTACAAGGACTGGACGCCGGACGATCGCCAGAAGTTCGCCAACGAGCTCGAACAGAGTCTGCTCGATTACGTCGCCTCGGGCAAGGGGCTCGTTTGCGTGCATGGCGGCCTGACGCTGTTGAATAATTCGGCGGAATTCGGCGAGATGGTCGGCGGCAGCTTCGATTTTCACCCACGATTGCAGGAGGTGGCTTTGAATCTGGTCCAACCCGACCACCCGCTCTTGGCCGCGTTCGCGGGAAAGGGGTTCGTTCACGTTGACGAGCCGTATTTATTCAAGGGAGCGTACAAGAAGAAGGACTTCCGCCCGCTGCTGGAAATGGACGTGACGAAACTGGATGAGAAGAGCCGGTCGAATCCTCGCGTGACGGGCGATACGCGTTACGTGGCCTGGATCAAGCCATACGGCAAGGGCCGTGTCTTCTACGCCGGGCCGTCGCACCAGCCCGAGAGCTTTGAAACGGGGTCGATGCTTCGGTTCTTCCTCGATGGCATTCAATATGCGACGGGCGATTTGGAGTGCGACGATAAGCCGAAGCAGTAACGCACCAAGGATGGCCGCGGATAGATGAGCATGGTCACGCCGACCCACCAGCGTGCGACTCGTCAACGCGAGGCTTACGCCAGCGCGCTGGCGGCCGTCTTGCTTTGGTCGACCGTCGCTTCGGCGTTCAAGCTCACGCTACGGCATCTGAGCGTCGTCGAAATGCTGATGTTCTCGACCCTTGCGTCGACCGTGGCGCTGGGCGTCATCGTGCTGGCCACGGGGCGACTGAAGGACGTTCAAAGCTCCACGGTCGGCCAATGGGGCCGTTCNNCTACGACCTTCTGCCGGCGCAGCAGGCCCAGCCGATCAACTACACGTGGGCCCTGACGCTGGCCGTTCTTTCCGTTCCTCTGCTCGGACAGCGGATCGGCGCGGGCGACTTCATCGGCCTGCTGTTGGGGTACTTCGGCGTGGTGGTCATTTCGACCGAGGGGAATCCGCTCGATTTGCATTTTGCGAGCCCTGCCGGCGTGGGACTGGCTCTGGCCAGCACCCTGATATGGTCCCTGTATTGGATCCAGAGCACCCGGGACACGCGTCCGCCGGTGGTGTGCCTCTTCCAGAACTTCCTCTGCGGGCTAGCGCCGACGACGGCCCTTTACCTGATCGTTTCAGGATTCCAATTGCCGGACGCCCGCGGCTTGCTTGGCGCGGCCTATGTCGGGACCGTCGAGATGAGTCTCGGTTTCGTCCTGTGGCTGGTGGCCTTGCGGCTCTCGGAAAACACGGCGAAGGTCGGAAGCCTGATCTTCCTGTCTCCCTGCCTTTCGCTCGTTTTCATTCACTTCTTCGTGGGCGAGACGATTCACTCCTCGACCCTGGTCGGACTGGCGTTCATTCTCGGCGGTCTTCTGACGCAGAAGAAGTTCGACCGGTGGCGACAGATGATCCGGCACGCCCGCACGACCGATGGCGTGACGGAAATGGTCGACGGCGACGCCGATGAGAACCGCCGAGACGCTGAGACGCGGAGCTAAAGGAAAGGGGAGGATAAAGGAGAATGAATGGCTTGGTTGGAGACTGCATTGTGAACGCGAGTTTTTCTCGGCGAGGCCGCGATAGTGTCCTCGGACAATTTCTTTCAGCGAAAAACGGGAGAGTATCATGCTTCAGGTCACATCCTTGATTCGTTTCTCTAGTCGATCGGCGGCGACACTCATGCTCTTCGCCGGATTGGCGTTGTTTTGTCCCTGTGTAATGGCGGTGGACAAGGGCTACAGCATCCCGCTCGTCGATCTTTCGCAAGAGACCCATCGCCAAGTCGTCGTCGACCGCGAAGAGGGCCAATACCTGGGCCATCCGACCACCGTCCTGCTCGAAGACAACCAGACGATGATCTGCGTCTATCCGAAAGGCCACGGCAAAGGCGCGCTCGTGATGAAGCGGAGTACGGACGGCGGCAAGACCTGGTCGGACCGTCTGCCGACGCCCAAGAACTGGGAGACGTCGCAAGAGACGCCGACGATCCACCGCGTCGTCGACGCCGAAGGCAAGAAGCGGCTGATTCTCTGGTCGGGTCTGTATCCGGCGCGGCTGGCCGTGAGCGAAGACGACGGGCTGACGTGGACCGGTCTGGAACCGGTCGGCGACTGGGGCGGGATTGTCGTAATGGGATTCGTCGAGCCGCTCGCGACCGGCAAGGGCCACTATTTGGCCATGTTTCACGACGACGGTCGGTATTTTCGAGCCGAGGGAACCAAGATTCCGACCTTCACGCTCTACAAGACGCTCAGTACCGACGGCGGATTGACTTGGTCGGCGCCCGAGTCGGTTTGGCAAGGCTCCGACATTCATCTTTGCGAGCCGGGCTGCGTTCGTTCGCCCGACGGCAAACAACTGGCCGTGTTGTTGCGCGAGAACCGGCGTAGGCGAAACTCGCACGTCATTTTCTCGAATGACGAGGGGAAGACCTGGACCGAGCCGCGTGAACTGCCCGGCGCGTTGACAGGCGATCGCCACACGGCGAAGTACGCACCCGACTCGCGGCTGTTCATTTCGTTTCGCGACACGACGTTCGATTCGCCCACCCGGGGCGATTGGGTCGGCTGGGTCGGCACGTACGATGACATCGTCAATGGGCGCGAGGGCCAGTATCGCGTGCGGCTGATGGACAACCATCGTGGCCAAGACTGCGCCTATCCGGGCGTCGAGGTGCTGCTCGACGGGACATTCGTCGCGACGACCTACGGCCACTGGGTCAAAGGCAAGCAACCGTTCATCGTCAGCGTTCGTTTCACGATGGACGAACTGGACGCGAAGACGGGAGGCTCACGCGAAGCCGCGAAGGACACGAAGGAGACTCGCGGCAATGTCGAGGCGAGCGATCTGCCGACAAGCGTCGATTTGCGTGACAAGTTTGACCAATGGGGTTTAACGCCTCGGCGTCAGGGACGGCGGCCCACCTGCTCGGTGTTCACGGTCGTCGCCGCGCTCGAATTCGCGATGGCTCGCCGTAGCGGCGCGGGGACGAAATTGAGCGTGGAGTACTTGAATTGGGCCACGAATCAGGTCACCGGCCGCAACGAGGATCGCGGTCAGTTCTTCCACAACCTGTTGAACGCCTACGGACAACACGGCATTTGCCGCGAGGGTGACATGCCGTATCGTCGGCGGTTCAATCCGGACCAGGAACCGTCGCGAACGGCATTGGATCGCGCGAAGGAGCTTCGCGAGGCGGGATTGGAAATCCACTGGATCAACCCCCTCCGGCCGAGACGCCGCCTAAACAACGAGAAGTTCGCCGAAATCAAACGCGTGCTGGCCGCGGGCTGGCCGGTCGGCGCGGGCTCCGGCCACAGCCGCCTGCTGGTCGGCTATCGCGACGACCCCGAACAGCCGGGCGGCGGCGTTTTTCTTACAAAGGACTCCGCCCCGGGAGCCTATAAAGAGGTAACGTATGAGTTCGTGAAGACGGCCGTCGGGGACGTTTTTTGGATCGAGGCGTTGTAGACGGTAGTTGGAACCGCGGATGAACGCAGATAAACGCGGATAAATACCGAATTTCGTTCTCCGTGTCTCCGTGCCTTCGTGTGAGACTTCCCTGGCTATCGCCGTCGGTTTCGGCGACGTTCCCTCTTGCTTCCCAAGCGGATGCGTTTGCCCTTCACGTTTCTGCGTTCGAAAGGCTTGCGTTCGGAACGAGTTGAGTCCGTGGTGTCACTGCCGCCCTGGCCGCTGCCACTGCCGACTTGCTCAGCAGTGCCCTCTTTGGGCCCGCTGCGGGTGCCAGTGCCGGCTTGCCCAGCAGTGCCTTTTTTCGTCCAGCGCGATTCGTGCGGCTTGCGCGCCGGAATAAGGCACCCGGGGCGGT
>DOEZ01000710.1 GCA_003532715.1 Planctomycetaceae bacterium | reverse complement strand
CGGTGGATCTCGTCGATGAACAGCACCGAACGCTCTTCGGCGTTCGTCAGATAGGGGATTAGATCCTTGGGCGCTTTCAAGGTTGCGCCGCTGCCAATTTGGAAATTGACGCCCAGGTCGCGTGGAATGCAGGTGGCGAACGTCGTCTTGCCGAGCCCGGGCGGACCGTCGAACAAAATGTGCCCCAGGGGCTCGTCGCGTTTGCGGGCGGCGTCCACGGCAATCTGAATCCGCTCGTAGACGGCCCGCTGTCCGACCATTTCGCGCATCGACTGCGGCCGCAGCGCCCGATCGTCCTCGTTTTGTCGCGAGAAGGAAGGGCCTTCGTCGGATTGCGCGTCGGAAGACTGGATGATCGGTTCGCGAGTCATGGCGGACGGCCCCATGGAGGCGTCGGGGGAACTGAACGGGTGTTAACTGTTCGACCAATATAACAGAATTCCCCGCCGCATGAAGGCGAACCCCCCGTAGGGCCTCCCGTGGTTGCCGTAAGCGATTGGGGTTATAATTCGGGCCAGCGTTGTCGGCCGAATCTCGATCCGAATGTCCACCTTAATGGGAGCGATCCGATGGACTATTACGCCCCTCGCCGCGACAGGCTTCGCCGTTTGATTCACGATGCGGGAGCAGACGCCCTGCTGGTCACCAGTTTCACCAACGTCACCTACCTGACCGGTTTCACGGGCGACGATAGTTACCTGCTGGTCCGCCAGGACGGCGAGGTGCTGATCAGCGATCCACGGTACACCACCCAGTTGGAGGAGGAATGCCCGGGGCTTGAGCTGCTGATTCGTCCGCCGGGCACGACCATGCTCAAGGCGATCGGCAAGGTCGCTCGCTCGGCCAAGATCGGCCGGCTGGGGATCGAGGGGAGTTCGATGACGGTCGGACTTCACGGCCAAATCGCCGCGGAATTGCCCACGGTCGAGCTGGTCACCACCGACGGGCTGGTCGAGCAGCTCCGCCAGATCAAGGACAAGATGGAGATCGACCGATTCCGCGATGCCATCCGGATGGCCGAAAAGGGGTTCGAAGTGCTCCGCTCGACGCTCCGCAAGGAGAAGACCGAGAAGCAAATCGCCGCCGAACTGGAACTGGCCATGCGGCAGTTCGGCGCCAAGGGGTGTGCGTTTCCGAGCATCGTCGCCGTCGGGCCTCGCGCCGCGCTGCCCCACGCCACGCCGACCGACGCGACCGTCGGTGCGAGCAACCACCTGTTGGTCGACTGGGGTGCCCACGAGGGGATGTATCGAAGCGACTTGACCCGGGTGTTGATTACAGGTAAAATCTCGCCCAAACTGCGCAAAGTGTACGACACTGTGTTGAACGCCCAGGTTGCCGCGATCAAGGCGGTTCGACCCGGCATCGTGGCGGAGAAGGTCGACGCGGTGGCGCGAAATATCATCGCCAAGGCCGGTTTTGGTCGATACTTCGGGCATGGATTGGGGCATGGCCTGGGTTTGGACATTCACGAGGCCCCGCGGCTGGCCGTGGGCAACCAAACGGTTCTTCAGCCCGGTATGGTCGTCACGGTGGAGCCGGGTATCTATCTGCCGGGTTGGGGCGGCGTGCGGATCGAGGACGACATTTTGGTGACGAAAACCGGTTATGAAGTCCTCACCAGCGTGAACAAGAGTTTTGAGGAAGCGATCGTCGATTGTTGACCTGATCGGGGCTCGGGGCTCGGCGAAGCGGAAACGGCGGTCGGTTGGTTTGTAGGGAGAAATAAGGCAATGGCCGAAACGGCACCGAGTCAGGACGTATTCGACGTACGCAAGGTTCGTCGTCTCGTCGAATTGATGAAAGAACACGATCTGACGGAGATGGATCTCCGGCAGGAGAACATGCGGATTCAACTCCGGCGCGGTCCGAAGGACATGCCGGTCGAGACGATCGTTCGACAGATGCCGGCGGCTCCGAGTGCGGGTCCGGCCGAGGCGGCTGCCGCCCCGGCGGCGGCGCAGGCGAGCGAGAAGCCGGCCGAGGACAAGAACCTTGGCGTCATAACCAGCCCGATCGTCGGCACGTTTTACGCATCGCCCGACCCCAACGCGCCTCCTTACGTTAAGGTCGGCGATCACGTGGGCCCCGAGACGACCGTTTGCATCGTCGAGGCGATGAAGGTTTTCAACGAGATTCCCGCCGAGATATCGGGCAAGATCATCGCCGTGTTGAGCAAGAGCGGCGAGCCGGTCGAGTACGGCCAGGCCCTGTTCAAGGTGGATACGACGGGCTAGCGCCGCGTCGTGACGGTATGCTCGGCCGCTTTCGGAGCCGTTCGAGGCCGCGCGGCTCGGCCGCAAGGCGGACCGGCAAACGAGAAGGGTGCTTCGTTCACTTTTTCCCCCGGCGTTCGGAATATGTTCAAACGAATCCTGGTTGCTAATCGAGGCGAGATTGCCCTGCGCGTGTTTCGCGCCTGTCGCGAGATGGGGATCGAAACCGTGGCCGTATTCAGCGAGGCCGATCGCGGAGCTGCCTACCTTCGCGCGGCCGACGAGGCGTATTGCATCGGCCCGCCCAAGGCGGCCGACAGCTACTTGAAGATCGATCGCGTGATCAGCGCGGCCGAGATCGGCAACGTCCAGGCGATCCATCCGGGCTACGGCTTTTTGGCGGAAAACGCCCACTTCGCCGAGATCTGCCGAAGCTGCCAGATCGAATTCGTCGGCCCCTCGCACGAAGCCATGCAACTGCTCGGCGACAAAAACGCCGCGCGATCCTTGGCCATGAAGTCGGGCGTGCCGACCGTGCCGGGCAGCGAGGGCCTGATCGAGAGCGAGGCCCAAGCCATGGCCATCGCCCACGAAATCGGCTTCCCCGTGCTGATCAAAGCCTCGGCCGGCGGCGGCGGACGCGGGATGCGCGTCGCGTCGAACGATCTGGCGCTGAAGTCGGCCCTGCAACAGGCCAAGGCCGAGGCGGGCGCCGCTTTCGGCAACGCCGACATCTACCTCGAAAAATACGTTGCCCATCCGCGCCACGTCGAGGTGCAGGTCATCGCCGACACGCACGGCAACGCCATGCATCTGTGGGAACGCGATTGCACGATGCAGCGACGGCACCAGAAGCTGGTCGAGGAAAGCCCCGCGCCGAACCTGCCCCAAGCCACTCGCGAGGCCATGTGCGAGGCGGCGGTCCGGCTGATCAAGGCGGCCGACTACACCAACGCCGGCACGGTCGAGTTCATCGTCGCCCCGGAAGGACATTTCTACTTCATCGAACTCAACGCCCGAATCCAGGTCGAACACCCGGTGACCGAGATGATCACGGGGATAGACCTGATCAAGGCCCAACTGATCGTGGCGGCCGGCGAGCCGCTGCCGTTCAAGCAGGAAGACATCAAATCGAGCGGCTGCGCGATCGAATGCCGGATCAACGCCGAGGATCCCGAACACGGCTTCCGGCCTTGCCCGGGCAAGATCACCCAGGTCATTCCGCCGGGCGGCTTCGGCGTGCGATTCGATTCGCATATCCACGCCGGCTACGAGATTTCACCCTTCTACGATTCGTTGATCGGCAAGCTGATCGTCCACCAGCCGACGCGGCACGAGGCCATCGCGTGCATGCGCCGCGCGCTTGGCGAATTGCGAATCGAAGGCGTGAAAACCACCGTCCCGCTGTCGCTGAAGATCCTCGAACACAGCGATTTCGTCGAGGGTCGCGTCGATACGACGTTCATCGAGCGGACGTGGACGAACTGACCGCGGCCGGCGAGCGTGGATCTTGCGGAACGCGAAGAGTGGAACCGCGGATGAACGCAGATAAACGCGGATGTTTTCTTGCACCTTTGGTGGCTGTCTGAAGCAGCGATTAAAGCAATCAGTAGAGGAAGACGGAAAGTGAGAATAATCAACTACCGACTCGTGCAACGCGAGACCCACGTCGACTAACGCCTTTTTCCCTTTCCGCTTTTTCCGAATCGTGTTTTTTTGAAAGATAGAAGTATCCTGGAGCGTCCGATGAGTACCAGTCTTTCCCGTCCTCCCCTCACCAAGTCGAACATCAGCAAGGTGGCGATCCTCTTTTCGGGCGGACCGGCCCCGGCGGCCAACGCCGTCATCTCGACGGCCGCCGTCTCGTTCCTCCGCAACAACATCGAGGTGGTCGGCGTCAAGCACGGCTACTCGAACCTCGTGCAATTCGGGCCCGACCGCCCGATGGTCGAGGGGACCGACTATATTCGCATCACGCATGAGCGGCTCAAGCGAACCCGCAACAGCCAGGGAATCCTGGTCGGCACGGCGCGGACCAACCCGGGCAAGGACGTTTCGGATCCGGCCCACCTGAAGGATCCGGAGCGGGTCAAACCGCTGCGGACGGTCTACGACGCACTGCGTTCGATCGGCGTCGACGCGCTGATTTCGATTGGCGGCGACGACACGCTCAAGACGGCTAACAAGTTCCAGCGGTTCCAAGACCAATTGCCCGAGGGGAGCGTGCGGATTCCGGTCGTCCATCTGCCGAAGACGATCGACAACGACTACATGGGGATTGATTTCACGTTTGGCTACTTCACGGCCGTCGAGACGCTCGCCAGCGAGATCCGCAACCTGCTGGCCGACGCCGAAAGCTCGCGAAGCTACTTCCTGGCCGAGACGATGGGCCGCAGCGCGGGCTGGCTGGCCTATGGAGCGGCCATCGCCGGCGAGGCCAGCTTGGTCATCAGCGTCGAGGACATCCGAGGCAAGTACGAGGCCACCGAGGAAGTGACCAACGCGAAGACGGGCGAGACGCTCACCCGCAAGGTGATGAATCTCGAGCAGGTCGTCAAGCGGATCGTGGCGACGATGCGTGTTCGCGAGGAGACCGAGGGGAAGGAATACGGCGTGATCGTGCTGGCCGAGGGCCTGGCCGAATATCTCCCCTACTCGGAGATCGAGGGCGTTCCGCGCGACGAACACGGCCACATCGCCATCTCGAAGCTGAACATGGGCCGCTTTTTCGCCGATATGGTCGCGAAAGAGTACAAGACTCAGACCGGCCGCTCGCGCAAAGTTACCGGTCTGACGCTCGGTTATGAAAGCCGTTGCGCGCGGCCGCAGGCGTTCGACGTGATGTTGGGCAGCCAGTTGGGCGTCGGCGCCTATCGCGCGTTGGTCGAGAAGCGGCTCGACGGCGTGATGGTCTCGGTGTCGGGCCAACTCGATCTGAACTACGTGCCGTTCGAGCGGCTCGTCGATCCGGAAACGCTCGTCACCGTCGTCCGCCACATCAAGCCCGACTCCGACTTCCACCGCCTGGCGCGGTTTTTGGAGACGTACGTCGATTAGCCCAAAGCGTAGAAAGCGCCCCTGTCGCAGTGGAGGATCATGGGCCGGCATCTCCCTCCGACTCCGATACCTTCACGTCGCAGAACACGGCCTTTAGTTCGTCAAGATGGCGGTCGGTGGCGGTGTGGATGACCAAGGATCGGTTCTTCCCGGCGCTTTGGATCTTCCGCACGCCGTGTCCAAAACCCTTGAGCCGTCGTCGGACTTCGGACGCGGCGAGGTTGACGTAGAGGTGGTCGCCTTTGGGGTCAGCCATATAACGTCTCGGCACGGTGGTCGGAAGGGCTTTCAATGCGGCGGAGCCAAACGGCGGAATCCGTGGGCCAATACTATACTATTGTCAGAAACCAGACATTAATTCTCGCGTCGTGGGGAACGGTGGACGGCATGACGATCCCTCCAATTGTGGTATAGCGATATACTAGACGTTATTCTGCCCCTCGTGGCTTTGTGAGTCAATTCGCCGCACGAATTGGTGCCGTCACCGTGGCCCGACCGCGACGACCTGCGTGGCACGCGTTGCGGTAAAGTGTTGCCGCACAAGCCTTTGTGGCCAGCACACCATTCATGCGATGGCACGCCGAATCGACCCAATCCGAGTTATTTGGGAGCCTGTCGTTTCAGCACAACGCCTGAAACACAAGCCCGAAGCGCACGCGAGGATAACTCGTTTCAGAATCGTCGCTTGCGCTTCGGGCTAGTAGGGCTGTGAACAAACCGGCCCCAACTCGGCTGTCGTTCGTCTTGCCCCGTCGCGCCGATCCGTGGTAAACTCCCCGTCCGAGACCCGGGCGGTCTCGCGGCTGGGCCAGGATGCGCCCCGACCGATTTACGTTCTTCGTGCGCGCCGCGAGCGACAAGGAGGTCGCCTTTGCGTGGGAATTGGCCAATTCGGGTCAAGGTGTTCATCTGCCTGGGGCTCTTGCTTCTGGTGGTGACGCTTCTCTCGTTCGCGGGTTTGCATGGCAGCTACGCGTACCGCAACCTGGTGCGCTCGCTGCGCGACCGCGGCGCCGAATTGCCCATCGCCGCCAAGCTCAGCCTCCAGGTGAGCGAACTGCGCATCACGCTCAACGGGCTCCACGAGCTGCGCACCTGCGGCTTCCCGCTGGACGACGAAACGATCGCCGCGCGGCAGGTCTTGCTGTGCCGCGACAAGTTCACCCTCGAACTCGACACCGTCCGGCAGACGCTCGAGGAGTACCGCAATCGTCTCGAGGCGAAGCTTCGAGCCGGATCGCGCATGGCCGACAACGAGAAGGAATGGCAAACGGTCGACGAGATCGAACGGACGCTCAGCCGCATCCACCTCGCAAAACAGGATTCGAGTTGGGTCTTTGCGTCGGAGAACCTCGGGGAACTCAAAACCGAACTGGACAACCTTCAACAACTGGTCGCTTCGCTGCCGAGCCATTTGCACGACATGCTCGTCGACGACCTGCCCAGCGAGCTTCGCGCGCAGTACCGCACGCTGATTATCGGCACTTGGACGATCGGCGCCGTCGCGGCCCTGATTCTGCTGTTGTTGCTCAAACTGTTCTTCGAGTGGGTCTTCAAGCCGCTCCAGGTTCTCATCGCCGGGTCGCGTCGCGTCGGCGGCGGCGATTTCGATTTCCGCATCCGCCTCGACACGAACGACGAAATGGCCGAACTGGCCGACGCCATGAACGCGATGACCGCGCGGTTCCAAGCCATCCACGACGATCTCGAAAACCAGGTCAAACAACGCACCCGCGAGGTCATCCGCAGCGAGCAACTGGCCAGCGTTGGGTTCCTCGCCGCCGGCGTCGCCCACGAAATCAACAACCCTCTGGCCTCGATCGCCCTGTGCGCCGAATCGCTCGAAAGCCGCATCGGCGACACGCTCGACCAGGACGACGAACAACATGCCGTCATCGCCAACTATCTGGGCATGATCCAAACCGAGGCGTTTCGCTGCAAGGAAATCACCGAGAAGCTCCTCGACTTCTCGCGGCTCGGCGAAGTCCGCCGCCAGAACGCCGACCTGGCCGAGTTGGTGCGAGACGTCATCGACATGCTGGGCCACCTGGGCAAATATCAGGACAAGACCATCTGTCTCCGCGCCGATTCGGCCGTCATCGCGCCGATCAACATTCAGGAGATGAAGCAGGTCGTTTTGAATCTGTTGGCCAACGCGCTGGAAAGCATCGAACCCGACGGCCAGGTCGACGTCGAGCTGGTCCAACGGCGCGAATACGCCGAGCTGACCGTCAGTGACGACGGATGCGGGATGGAACCCGACGTGCTGCAGCACATCTTCGAGCCGTTTTTCACTCGGCGACGGTCGGGGCAAGGCACGGGGCTGGGTCTTTCGATCACCTATCGCATCATCGCCGAACACCATGGCGAAATCGAGGCGCACAGCCCGGGACGAGGGCAGGGCTCGACCTTCCACGTGCGACTCCCATTGAATCCAACGGATAAGGAACATGAAAACCCCCGCCAAGCCGCCTAAACGACTGCGACTGCTTTTCGCCGACGACGAGAAGTCGCTTCAGGAACTCATGCGGCTCGAACTGCCGCGGATGGGCCACGAGGTGACCGTCTGTCCCGACGGAACGACCGCCGTCGCCGCGCTGGAGCGCAACACGTACGACTGCCTGCTGGTCGACCTCGACATGCCCGGCCGGAACGGCATCGAAGTCATCGCCAAGGCCAAGGAACTCTCGCCCGACGCCGAGGCGATCATTCTGACGGGCAAGTCGTCGCTCGACACGGCCATTGCCGCGCTGCGCCAGGGCGCGTTCGACTATTTGACCAAGCCGTGCCGACTGGTCGAAATCGGCGCGCTATTGGACCGCGTCGCCCAGAAGATCGAACTGACCAACAAGTATCGCGCAATCAAGCAGCGTCTGGATCGGATCGAGGGAAGCTCGGAGTTGATCGGCGATTCGGCGCCGATGCAACGCGTGCGAGATCTCATCGCCAAGGTCGCCCCCACTTCGTCGACCGTCATCATTCTTGGCGAGACGGGCACCGGCAAGGAACTCGTCGCCCGGGCCGTCCACGACCAGAGCCTTCGCGCCGACCGGCCGTTCGTGGCCATCAATTGCGGCGCGCTGCCCGAACACTTGATCGAAAGCGAGCTGTTCGG
>DOEZ01000117.1 GCA_003532715.1 Planctomycetaceae bacterium | reverse complement strand
TTTCTGGCCAACATGAGTCACGAAATCCGCACCCCCATGACGTCCATCCTCGGCTACGCCGACCTACTTGCGGAGGAAAACGTCGGATGCACCGCCCAAGAACAAGTCGCCATCATCAAACGCAACGGTGAACACCTGCTGCACGTGATCAACGACATTCTGGACATCGCGAAGATCGAAGCCGACAAGCTTCAGATCGAGCCGACCCCCTGCTCGCCGGTCCGAATGGTGGCCGAGGTGGCCTCGTTGATGCGGCCCCAGGCCGCCGCGAAGCGACTGACGCTGAAGACGAAAATGGCGAGGACCTTGCCCGAAACCGTCTTGACCGACCCCCTGCGGCTGCGTCAGATTCTGGTCAATCTGCTAGGCAACGCGATCAAGTTCACCGACCACGGCGAGGTGTGTCTGACCGTTCAGCTTGAAGCGAACGGCGGCGCGCCGCTTCTCTCTTTCGATGTGACCGACACGGGCATCGGCATGACCCAAGAACAGATCGGAAGACTTTTTCGGCCGTTCAGCCAGGTGGACGGGTCGGCAACGCGAAAGTTCGGCGGCACGGGACTGGGGTTGTGCCTCAGCAAGCGGCTGGCCGAAGCGCTTGGGGGCGGCATCGAAGTACGCTCCGAGCTGGGAAGGGGGAGCACGTTCCACGTGGCGATCGACCCGGGCCCGCTCGACGCGACGCGATTGGTGCATCACGCCCAAGAGTCGATACTCGAAACAGCGCCGTCGGCGACGACGACAATCGCGAACGGAACGGTCTTGCATGGCCGAATTCTCTTGGCCGACGATGGTCCCGACAACCAGCGGCTGATCCGCTTTCTGCTGAAGAAGGCCGGCGCCGACGTTCACGTAGTCGACAACGGGCAACTCGCCTTCGAATCCGCCTTGGCCGCGAGCGCCGCGGGGGAACCGTTCGACCTGATCCTGATGGACATGCAGATGCCCATTCTCGACGGATACGAGGCCACGCGGCAACTGCGCGAGCAGGGATACACCGCGCCCATCGTCGCGCTAACGGCGCATGCGATGGCCGAGGACTCGCGGAAGTGCCTCGCCGCCGGCTGCACCAATTATCTCTCGAAGCCGTTCCAGACAGCCGAACTGTTGGAAATGGCGGCGCGGTATGTCACCGCCTCGAAAGAGGACGATCCGGTCTATTCGTCCTTGGCCGACGATCCCGAGCTTGGCAAGATCGTCGATCTGTTCGTCCAAGAGATGCCGTCTCGGATCGGCGTCCTCGACGATCAGGCCAAGAGTCGGAACTGGAAGCATCTTGCCGAAACGGCGGGCCAGATCAAGGGAGTGGCCGGTTGTCATGGGTTTGACCAGATAACGCCGTTCGCCGCTCGACTGGAGACGGCTGCCCGAGAAGCTCAGTCCGAGGAACGGATTCTCTCGGCGCTCGACGCGCTAATCGGGCTGTGCCGTCGCGTTCGCCCCGGCGGGCCGCGGACCGCGAAATCTCATTGAGCTTGACGGTTCTCCTTCACCACGACCGGGAACCACGCGGCGCGAACGCATCGCGCGGCAATCCGCGGCAGCCGCGTTCGCCGCGTGGGCCGAACGGATTTCTACGCATGGCGAGCAGCCTCCTTCTTCGCATGACGGCGGAAAGCCCGCTCGTCCCTTAAAACAAGGACAACCTCGACCATGACGCCGGCGGCCCATACCACGCCGGCCGCCGCCATGGACCACCAGAACAGTTTACTGAACACGATGCCCACGAGAGTCACCGCGCCGAGGGCGGTGATGAGAAGCCAGAACCACATCTTGCATACCTCGTTTGTTTTGAAGGCTCAGTCGTTCCAAATGGGACCGCCGCATTCGTCGCACAATTTGGTCGGGCAAAGCGTCATCCCGAGCCACAACGGGAGCCACAGCCCGATGGTGAAGACGGTAAGAAAGAGCTGCTTCTTGTGATTGATCGGGCTGTAGTGGTACGCAACGGTCTTGTTGCAGTGACTGCAACGCGCGGTGTTCGAACCAACGGCAAGCGTGTCGTCGCGTCGTTTGGGCGCGGGAGTCACCGACTGGGGCAATTCCGCCGGCGATGCACCGAGCGAACTGGGGGAAGATTCCAAGGTTTTCATGAGTAGTCTCCTTTTGCAGCGAGGGCCGTCACGCGAACGCGCGACCACATGGGGCGCGATGCGAAACGCGACTCTTTCGCGGCGCGCATGCGGGCGGTCAAGGCTGCACGGTAAGCAAATGGGAATGGAAGTGAGATGAAGAATTCGACGGAAGCGAATCTATCGCGCCGCGCGAATCAAACGACCCATTTGCACAGGAGAATCCGAAGAGAGCGACGGGGATTAGCCCGCGACGCACTGCCCACGAGACGCAGCCCTCTCGGCGGCCGACTGTCGCCGGAACCGACTCGGCCGGTCGAGGACGAATGCGGATTTCGACCGCCCGAAGCAAGGCTGAGCGACGAGTTGTCTTCCGTAATGCACCCCTCGGGCAACCGCCATGGGTCGGCCAAGAGGTCGTCGGGCCATTGCACCTGGACGTCGGAATCGGGCTGGGCCGCCTCGCGGTCGGCCCACTCGGCGGCGACCGTGGCATTCATGCCGCGATCGTCCACCGCCCAAGCCGCCAACACCACCGCCGCGCATGCGAGAACGCACGCGGCGAGCGAACGAACCCAACGAGAGGCGGCAGGCATGATTCGACCGGGGAACAAGGTCACCGAGCCAGGAAGAAGTAGTCCAAGACCATGGTTATTCTACCCCGCCGTGGCGATCAACACAAGAACAGGACCTCCCATTTCGCTGCCTCGCGCGACCCTAATCCCCATAACCCCGGCTTCCTAATCCCTAATTCCAATTCCAATTCCAATTTCTCCACCCCCCATCTTGCCATCCCCCGCCGTTTCTACTACAATGCCCGGCGGCAGAGTCTGGAAGAGGGAGTGGAAGGAGCGGCTTGAGTCGGGCGGCCAAGTTTCGGGCCACGCCGACGGCCGGGATGTTTGGCCGGCGCGGTACGAGCGAATCGAACAGGACAAGGCGATCGACTCGGTCCCTCGTCGTTTCAACGCCCCCGCTTCAACGCCAGTGGCAAAGAATCGTTCTGATCCGTTATCCGCAGCATTCGTTATCCTCATTCAGCCACTGACTGCAGCTGCTTATACTCAACGATCAGCGACCCCGGGCTCTCGTCGATCTCGATAGTCAGCTTCTTCAGATCGGAACCCTTCATCGTAAGGGGCGTCTCGGGCTCGTAGGTAGGATACATCACGACTTGATAGGTTGCCGTCGGGTCGATCTCTCGGAGATGGCAGTTGTAGCTGCCATACGGTGACTCATCGCGGCGGAACGCCATGACGATGCCATCCCGCTTGTCCGGTCGATGATACTGCATTATGCACCAATCTCGCGGGTTTGTGTTGACCTCCGAAAGCGGGTAGAAGTTCCCGTGGAAGTACTTCCGAATCCGCTTGCCTTCGGCAATGCCCTGCTTTAGGAGGTCGCGAGGGTAGTCCTTGCCGCGAATATCCTCGCTGAAGGATATCCCGCCGTTGAACCCGCTACGGAACAGATAGGGCGTCGCGCCCATCTGCCCGGCGGTGCTGAATGGGAGGTAACGGTTCAGACCCGCGCTCATCAACTGGTTCTTGAGAGCCGCGAACGCGATGGTGTTCGGATTGTGGTCGAGCATATCACACGTATTGTCGCTTCGCCAGAGCACGAGCGCGCGAGAGACGGCTTCCAGGTCAACCCTCCGGCCACCACTTGCGCAGTCGTCGATGAAGAGCTTCGGATTCGCCTTCAAGATGTCGTCCCACATCTGGTAGAGTCCTTCGACGTACCGCATCTCGGTCATCCCGACGCGGTTGGGGTCCTTTGCATCCATCGACTGCCAAGCCCCCAGTGGATCGATGTTGTAGTCGATCCTTAGGCAGGTCAGTTTGTACTCGTGGATGGCGGCATTCAGGTAGTCGGTCATGAACTTGCGAGCCTCGGGCACGCCGTGATTGTACAGCCCGCCGCCTGACCCGCCGATGACCCACTCCGGATGCTCCTTGGCGATGTAGGTTCCGCCAGCCACTCTCTCTGGCTCGAACCACATCAGGTACCTCAGCCCGGCCTTCTCCACGGCGTCGCCAATCGCCTTCACGCCATGCGGGAAGCGGTCCTTGGGCTCCGCCCGCTCAATCGGAAATCCGTAGTTTCCCACGCTGTTAGGAAAGCCCCACGGTCCCATCCAATACGCGTCCAGCCAAAACATCTCGAAACCCAGGCCTTCCAGGGAATCCAAATGCGAGAGCACGTCCTGCTCGTTCGAGTGGTTCAACTCGTAGAACGACGTGCTCAGGTGGACAATGGGCGGTTCCACGATCTTGCCGTCTATCCTCGGCATGATATGAGCGAGCATGGTGCGGCGGAAAAGGTTGTAGGCGCGATACTGGTCCCCGCCCTGCCAGTAGAGCTGCATGATCCGCGGACTGCGGATGCCTTCCCCCGGATGTAGAACTGTGTGTAGGTTCTGCATTCCAGCCTGGGTACGAAGATTGCCGTCTCGGAGTTCAACCGACGCCGTCCATTGGCCCGACCAACCGATGGCCGTGATCACCCCTCCCCCGCCCCAGTCGATATTGAACCACGGGGAGACGTTCGACGACCGGCCGTTCGTGGCCGAGAACTCCACCTTCTGTCCGGTGGGAACAGCCTGGTCGAAGGGCATCCAGTCGTCGGTCGCGCACGGACCGCCGTTGAGCCGGTGGATCACCACGCTGGACCCTATGCCAATGCCCACGGTGGCGTCAACCGCTCTGACCTGTTCAAGGATGGGGCTATCGTTGCTTCCCTTGTTCGTGAAGTAGACGGTCCAATCGACGCCGGCCGTATCCAGATATACCGTGCAGACTGCCTTGACCTCGAGTCCGGTGTTCGGATCGGTCAGAGTGAGAGTCCTGCGGTTCTTGGTGTCGCCGACCCTCTCGTCCTTGACCTCCCGTTTCCACTCGTTGATGAACTCTGATGAGTGCTTTCCGCCGTAGACGAACGAGAACGGCAGCCCCCCCGCGGGCGTCATCTGCCTGGCAATATCGTCCAACCAGAGTTCCGAGCCGTCCTCCAGCACAATCTTCGCATCGGCCCAGTCGGCCTGGTCCCAACCGCGATCATCGCCGCCGACATCGACGATGAGTTCAACCGACCTTGCGCCGCCCAGCGGCACATCGATGGCCCTCGGTGCATCGCCCGCCCTGATGATATCGGTCGCGAACAAGTCCTTGCCATCAACGCTCACGTGAAACCTGACCGACGCCGCGGAGTTGTCCACGTTCCGGTCCAACCCAATAACGGAAGTGAATCTCTTCGCGGGCTTCTCCAGGTCTATCCGTATCACGCTGCGAGAGTTGACCCCAATACCGTGCTCATAGACCTTGTCCCCAAGCCTCATGGGCGGACCACCCACCGCGGCGCACCGGCCTAGTTTGGTGTCTCCGGCCATGTCCTCATGGACGACTGTCAGGCAGTTCTTCGGCTTGGTCTCGACGGTGTTCTCGGAGAACGCTTGCGCCGCCCACTGGCGGTTGAACAAGACCTCCGCGTCCAGACCGACCGCGACACTGCCGACGGATATCAGTGTTCCTCCTAGGACCGCGGCCATGACCGCGTATCCTGTGGATGGGTTTGTTCTCAAGGATTCACCTTCTTGTACGCGATTACCACCGCGCCCGGCTGATCGGATATGGTCACGGGCAGTCCTTTTGCCATCAGTTCCTTCCCGGCGAATTGCCGCGGCTGGCCGACGTCCAAGTTTGTCACCTCGTAGATGCTATCCGGGTCCAATCCATGCAGCTTGAGCCGTCCGATCTCGAAGATGCACTTGTCGCGGCGAAACGCCTGCACGAAGCCGCTGCCTGTTTCCGGACGATCAAATTGCCATGCCATCCAGGTGTCCGCGCTGGTGCTATACATCGTCAGTGGATAGAAATCGCCGAAGTAGCCGTCGGCGATCGCGCTCCACTGGCCAACCAACTTGCGAACCAAATCGTAATCGAGCTTTTTATTGCGGATATCGAACAGACAGTTGGTGAACGGAACCATGTTGCTGCGGAACACGTACGCATCGACGTCGGCCGCGCCGGTGCCGGAAAGGGGCAGCCACAGCGAAATGCCGTAGCTGCAACACTGCGTGCCGATCGGTTCACAGCGATAATCGGTGCGCCACAACGGAATGGCTCGCCGCATCGTCTCCAAATCGTTCCGCCGCCCGCCTGAAGCGCACGAATCAATGAACATGGCGGGATGGCGTTTGAGTAATTCATCCCAGTAGGCGAGATAACCTTCGACGTGACGAATCTCGGCAATCCCCTGGCGCTCGGGCGCATCGGCGCCACGCCAGTAGGAGAGCGGATCCATATTGAAATCCTGGCGATATAGATCGATCCCCTGTTCGGTCATGAGCTTGTCGACGTGGTTGGTGAGCCACTTCCAGGCGTCGGGGTTTCCCAGGTTCAACAGCCCTCCGCCCGTTCCGCCCAAGACCCACTCGGGGTGCGTCTTCGTCAGCCAAGTGTCGGGATGCACTCGCTCGGGCTCGAACCAGAGAATCGTCTTAACGCCTTTCGAGTGCGCATGATCGCTGATTGCCTTGAGTCCTTGGGGAAATCGCCGCGTATCGACTTCCCAGGTGCCGGTCTTCGTCCAACCGACCGGGGCGCACGGATACCAGCCGGCATCCATCCACCAATGGCCTATGGGAATCTTCTCCTCCAAGTAACGGTCGATGCACTGCTTCTGGTTATCTTCGTTGGCATCACACATCTCGCTGAAGAAATGCGAACTGCAACCGAACAACTCGGGCCGCGGCAGTCTTCCGCTCGGCTTGGGCACGTTGTGGGCGAGCATCCAGCGGCGCCAGATGTTTTGCGATCGAATCCAGTCGCCCGACCAAAACTGAAGCACCACCAACGGCGAACGGATCTCCTCGCCCGGAAGCAGCTTCAAATGAGTCAGCTCCTGCCCTGCCCGCACGCGCAGACCGACGTCATCGTCGCGAGTCCAGAGCGACGACCACTGGCCTGGCCAACCCACGACCACAATCACGCCATGCCCGGTGGGCGTCTCCAGATTGAAGTACGACCAATCGGTATTGGTCGGCCGGCCGCCGGCGGCGCCGAAGCGTTTTTCGGTCTTCGGTGGTAGCGGGGTCTCCAACGGGCCGTAGTCGTTTGGCATGCACGGACTGCCCACGGCGTTATGCAGCAAGAACTCGCCATAGTGCCCCCTGGCCAACCTCATGTCCAGGGCCTGGATGTTCTCCAGGATCGGCGTTGCGGCCGTGCTCGGGTTCTTGAAGTGCAGCGTCCATTCGACCGTCGGAAAATCGTGATATTCAATTCCCACGGCGCACACGATGAGCCCAGTCTTCGGATCGGTGTAGGTAAGAGTCCATTCGGTGCGTTGCGGATCGAGCTGCTTCGAGGATCGTTGCACCTTCCAATCCTTCAACAACTCGGACGAAGGCCGGCCATCGTAGACGAACGAAAACGGCGGATGGCTCGGATCGGCCACCGCCGGACCGCCGGCCATCGGCAGATCGTCCAGCCAGACGGTCTTGCCGTTGGCCAACGCGATCTTGGCGTCGGCCCAATCGGCTTGGTCGCAACTGATTCCATCGCCGGAGTCGCTCGCCTCCAGCGTGAACTCTTTGACGCCCGCCAGATCAACCTTGACTGGCAGGGCCGGCATTCCCTCCCGCTGCGCTGGCGAGCGGAACGCGTCTCTTCCGCCAACCTGCACGGCGAAAACCACGGTGCCTCGGCCGCCCATGGTCTGTTCGTTGCTGTCGATGCCCGCCATCGCCTCGAACGTTTTGCCCGGCGAAGGCAATCGGACGACGATCCTGCTGTTGGCGTGACAGAAGAGGCCATGCGAGTAACGGCCGCTGGCCAGCTTCAGCGGCTTTCCGAAGCGGGCGTTCTTCTGAATCAGGTCGTAATTGGCCACGACTTCGAGACCGGGCTGGAGCGTCGTCGCCGGCGCAATGCCCTCGAACATCGCCGATGTCCATCGCCGTGATTCGGCCATCTCGCTGGCCGTCGGCGCAACGGCCCCCGCCGACGGAGTCAAAGTGATCGAAAGTACCGCTACGAAGACAAACAAGACGATCGGCGATCTCGTGGTCATGGGTAGAACTCGTGTGCAAGGATCGATGTGGGGGGAGTAACTGGCGGGAAAGAGCGGTTGGGGTCCCAGTGGGAGGTGAGGCGGGATCGAATACCAGCAATGGCGATCACGCTTCTCCGTGTCAACGGATAGAACTTATGATGGTACGTGACGCCCCTGATCTTAGTGTGGACGCCGGTCGCGATCAAGAACCCGCGGCAAATCCGGCCATTTGGATCGCCTCGTCGGGCACGTGGATCGGTTGATCCGCTGGCCGGGATGGGGAACCGGCGGCAGTGGTCCTGGGCACCGGGTGTCCGGATATGTTCAAGTGCTGCGGCGCGACGGTCTGCCAGTCCGTTTCAGCCACTCCACTGGATCAGCGAATCCGAAATTGCCATCTCGTCAACCTGAGCCCCGAGAAGCCATGAGAATGGACGCGAATGTGACAAACCGCAAGACGATGGATACCCCCCGTCAGGCTGGAGAAACCCGGCCACTACGGAAGCGGCTCCTCGCGGGCGTCGGTGCGACACACCGACTCCACCTGGCCGGACTCATGAATCTGCGTCGGTGAAATCGACCGACGTTCGCGACTCGCTTGCAGTTCGAAACCTCGGTCGCTCCCATCGACGCGCCCAAGGAGCTTCGGCGGATTGCTTCGGGTACATCGACCGAGGGCATTTCGTGACGGCAGGGTGGCACTGTCGACTGGGGAGAAAGCCGAGTGCCACTGGCTCCGCCAGTGCCGNNTGATGGCCCGGTTGACGTTTCACGGCGTTGCGGGTAGAAGCAGAGAATGCTACATCGAAAGACGGGTCGACATTTTCACGAAGCCGGCCACTTGCCCGAGTTGACCCCTTCTCGTGTTGCCGCCGCAGGCCGTTGTTGACCAACGATGCGTGGCGCGAGAAACTGGCACGGTGCGACGGCCGCAACCGTCGGATTTACCCCGAGGAACGCCATGTCAAGTAACTGGGTGCGGCGGATGGATGGTTGTCGGCGGATCGTCGAAGATGTGCGAGCCGGTTGGCGTGGTTTCGTCGCGTTCGACTTGCTCTGCAAGGTGATTTCCTTCGCCCTCTTCGCGCCGCTTTCCGCTTGGCTTCTGCGGACGATCCTGCACGGCGGCGGGAATATGGTGGTCAGCAACATCGAGCTGGTCTCGTTTTTCTCTTCCTGGCGGGGATTGCTCTTTGTCGCCGTCTGGGCGACCAGCGGTTTTGCCGTGTTGTTCTTCGAGCTGGGAGGTTTAGTCTTGATCGCCGTGGGAGTCCGACACGGCGAGGCCGTATCCACGCCGGCCGTGCTGCGTTTCCTTTTCCGGCACTTGCTCCGCCTGCTGGAACTGGGGTTTCGACAGTTTCTTGTTCTCGGCGCGGTTGGAGCCTTCTTTCTGGCGACGGTCGCGGCGGTCAAGGCGACCTTGCTGCGAGGCGGCGATATCTACTTCTATCTCAATGTCCGGCCGGCCGAATACTGGTGGGCGGCAATCATCGTCGCGGCGGCAGCAATCGCGGCCGGGGCGGCGATCGTCGTCTTGCTGGTGCGTTGGCTCTTCGCCGTGCCCGTGCTTCTGATGGAAACGACAAACGCCCGAACCGCCATGGCCGAAAGCCGCCGGTTGACACGCGAAATCGGATTTTGGCGAATCGCGATGTGGTTGGCCGGATGGGGACTTCTGATCGTGCTGCTGCTGGTTCTGGGGGCGTCGGTCCACGGGGTGTCGCGCCGCGCTCTGATGGCCGTCGCCGGTGGACGGGTGAGTCTGGTCATCGCCATGGCCGGGGCTCTGCTGGTGCTCGATCTTCTGCTGGCTCTTGTTCTTGGGTTGATCGCGACGGTCAGTTTCGCGTGGGTGGTTGGGCACCTCTACGTAGCCGCGCGGCCTGGTCGAGGACTGCCCGAATCATTGGCCGTTGCCGGCGACCGCCGAAGGAGAAGCGTGCCGGTCGGGCTGGCCGTGTTTGGCGCGGCCGTGGCGATGGCCGGCATGGCCGTCGCGTTCTCTTACTCCCTCATCAACCAGATTTCGTTCGACCGCGAGGTCCGGGTCACGGCCCATCGGGGAAGCGCCCTGGTCGCTCCCGAGAATACGATGGCGGCGATCGAGCAGGCTATTCAGGACGGAGCCGATTATGCCGAGATCGACGTCCAACAAACGTCCGACGGCGTCGTCGTGCTGTTTCACGACACCGATCTGCGCCGCATCGCGGGTGTCGACAAGCGAACCTGGGAGATTCCGTACGACGAAATGAAGCGGCTCGACATTGGAAGCTGGTTTTCCGACGAGTTCTCCGACCAGCGCGTCGTGACGCTCGCCGAGGCGATGGAGGCGGTCCGGGGTAAACTCAAGTTGAACGTCGAACTCAAGATAAACGACCACGGTCGGAATCTGGAGTCGGAAGTCGTGCGGCTGATTCGGCAGGCCGATTTCAAATCGGAGTGCATCGTCACCTCGCTCGACCATGAGGCGGTTCGCGAGGTCGCGCGGCAAGCCGGCAGCCCGCCCACCGGGCTGATTTTGACGGCCAAGATCGGTGACGCGACGCGAACCGACGTGGACGTGCTCTCGGTGAACGCGCGGATGGTGACTCGCGACTTCGTGGCCCGCGCCCATCGGGCCGGCATGGAAGTGCATGTCTGGACGGTACAGGACCCCGAGCAGATGCTCGCGATGATTCACATGGGGGTGGACAACATCCTCACCAACTCGCCGGCGGTCCTTGTTGAACTGCTCGGCGAGCGGCGGAAGATGAGCAACGCCGAGAAGACGCTGCTGTTTGTTTCCGATTTTTTGGCTGGGCGGATTTGAGGCCGCGCTGTCCGTTAGTCGGAAGGCGATAAGTCGTTGCGTGCCTCTCGTTTGCGCTTCGGGTTAGTGTTGGCTTGTGAAGCCGTTGCGCGTCCCTCGCTTGCGCTTCGGGTTAGTATGGGCGG
>DOEZ01000337.1 GCA_003532715.1 Planctomycetaceae bacterium | reverse complement strand
CGATAAACGTCTCGAAATCGCGGCCGACGTTCACCACCGAGTCGCCGAAGACGTTCAAGGCTGCAACGGATGTTCCCAAATAGCCTACTCGCAGGTCGAGCCCGACGTCGAGGGTGGAGTCGGTCATGTTGCACGTTGCCTCCCCGGCGTAGCCGATATAGGCTCTGCCCGCCGAGCCAACCACGCTGCCGCTCTCCAACGTCAATGTTCCGATACCCCGAGTGCTATACGCCAAAGCCAACATGTCTTTATCAGTCTTAAGCACACCGCCGTTGGTTACCATGACGGCTCCGGCACCCTCATGGCCGACGATGATATCGTCGCCGGCAACCGTGACCGAGCTGCCAGCGCCGTCGATGTTAAGCGTTCCATTACCGTATTCGCCTCGCCCCAGATAGAGGGTCATGCCAACACCAACGGTTCCTCCACTCTGCACATTCAGGGTTCCGTTTCGGTAGTGACCCAAGTACAGGTGATGACCGGTGGTAAAGGAACCGTTGTTTTTCACCGTCATTGTCGCGTTGCCTTCGTAGCCTACCCGACTGTAGGAGACGGCGTCGGTCGCGGCCACGATGGAACCACCATCGACGGTCACGGTGGCTTGGGAGCCCGGGACGTAAGCGGCATTGAAATCAGTGCGAATCGTGACCGTCCCACCGTTTTTGACCGTCAATTCAGCGCTGGAGTCCACGCCATCCCCCATGCGAAGGCTGAAGTTGGTGGAATAGGTGCCCTGGTCGACGGTCAGATATCCCGTGCCGCCCGCCCAGCCGAGTCGGGAGCCGTTGCGGAGCGTCAGAGAAGAATTGCTGCCGATGATGTTGACCGTGGAAGTGCCGCCAAACCCAAGGTAGGCGTAGTTAGCCGTCAATGTTGACCCGCCAAGAATATTGAGCGTCGTGTTGGCGTCGGTTCCCACGCCGGTGTAGAAATTGCCCGTGGTAGTACTAGTCCCAAGTGTCAGCTTGCTCGCATTGTCCAGCGTCAGCGTGCAGTTTTCGCCGCCCAGGACGAGATGGGAGCTCGTCAGATAACTGGCGTCGTCAACAATCTTGGTGACCTCATTGCCGTTCGTGATGTTGATGGCGGTGACGTCGTTGTTGACGTAGGCAACATGCGGCGCGCCGATGTAGGGGGTGCCCGGAGCGATGCCTGCATACTGTTGACTGGGGTAAGCCCAGACGGTCGCGCCCGTCACGGCCCAGTTGCTGGGGGGTAGTAAGNNCACGCCGAATCGCCGGCGGCGCCGGTCCAGTCCCAGACGACGGCTGCATTGGCCACCGTGGCTAGCGCTATTGCCAAAGCGAAAACGAATAATACGTTTCTGAGCATGATGAATTCTCCTATCTTCGTGACTTTTTTCAGCAATGAGTTCGCGGTTAATGGGATCCAGCCTTGTCCACCTACTCTGCCGCCCTTGCCCCCTTCCGGGAATCGGGAGAGGCAAGTGCTCGGCCTGCTAGGTCCTTCGCTTGCGATGAACGAGAGCAAGGCAGCCCAAACCCAGCAGAACCAGGGACATTGTCGTCGGTTCGGGAATAGTCAGGACCGTGTAGTTGCCATCCGTGTAGATGACGTAGCCGTTCGGACAACTGATGTCTCCGAGACCAACCAGGGCTGCCATGTCCCCTTCGCTCACGGCCGCACGGTTGATCCTCAGGTAACCGGCTGTCAACGTGAGCAGGCTATCGCTGATGGTGCCGGCGACGACGTAGTCCTCGGCTTGCAGGATACCGCCGGCGATGTTGATCCGGAGTTGACCGGTGTCGGAACCGGTGGGCGTGATGGTGTCTCCGACCGCGTTCGTCGCGCGGCCCATGTAGATGGCTCCACCGACGGTCATGACGCCACCGTTGAGTAGCACGTCAACGTTCGCGTCGGTGTCGTACCAGCCCAGGATCAGGTCGCCGAGGCTGCTCGGCGCGAGTCCAATATCCACGACGCCGTCGTCCACCGTGAACTCGGTATACGACCCCCCCGTGGTCGCGTGTCCCAATGAACAGTAGCCGTTGATGTTCATGTCGCCATCAAGAACATGAACAAGAGCCTTGCCCTTGTCGGGGCTGGTGACGGTTCCGCCGCCGATAAACGTCTCGAAATCGCGGCCAACGTTCACCACCGAATCGCCGTAAACATTCAAGACGCCAACGGCGGTTGCGGTATGGCCCACTCGCAGGTCAAGCCCCACGTTGAGGGTCGAGTCGGTCACATTGCAGGTTCCTTGGCCGGATTCCCCGAAGTAAACTCTGCCGACCGCGCCGGCCACGCTGCCGGCATCCAACGTCAAGGTTCCGGTGCTACCGTTACTCTGAGCAACGACCATGGCATCCGCATTGGTCTTGAACACACCGCCGTTGGTTACCGTGACGGCTCCGGCGCCCTCATGGCCGACGATGATATCGTCGCCGGTAACCGTGACTGAGCTGCCGCCGGTGCCGTCAATATTGATGGTTCCGTTGCCGGACGCGTTTCTTCCCAGATAGAGGGTCATGCCAACGTCAACCTTACCCCCGCTTTGCACGTTCATCGTTCCGGTGCCGTACTGACCCACGTAGAGGTGATGGCCGGTGGTAAACGCACCATTGTTTTTCACGGTCATTGTAGCGGTACCATTGTAGCCCACCCGCGAGTAAGAGGTCCCGTTGGTCGCGGCCGAAATAGAGCCGCCGTCGACGGTCACGGTTCCCTGGGAGCCCACTTGGTCGCCTGCGTGGAACGTGGTGATGGCACTGGCGCTGCCGCCATTTGTGACAATCAGGCTTCCGATTCCGGAATAGCCGACCGTGATGTAGGTGTCGGAGGAAAGCGAACCGTTGTCCACGGTTGTCGTTGCCGTGGCGCCCGACTCGGCGCCAACCTGCAATTCAGTCTTGGTGTATACGGCGCCCCCGTTCTTCACGGTCAGTTCGGCATGGGCGCCGTCGCCGCCACCGAGGCGGAGACTAAAACTGGGAGCGTACAGGCTGCCTGCGCCATCGACAGTCATATACCCCGTGCCGCCCGCCCAGCCAAGTCGAGAGCCGTTGCGGGGCGTGAACGAAGAACCGCCGCTAATGTTCACGGTGCAAGTGCCAACGTTGCCCAGGTAGGCATAGTTAGTCGACAGATTGGAGCCATTGAGGAGATTGATGGTCGTGTTCGCTCCGACGGCCGCGCCGGCGTAGAAATTATTGCCCGTGTACAACTTGGAACTATTGTCCAGGGTCAACGTGCAGTCATCCCCGCCCAGGTACAGCCAACTGCTCGACAGGAAGGTCGTGCCGTCTTCCACCGTCTTGTTGACGGTGCCGCCGTTGGTGATGCTAAGGGCGGTCACGTCGGAATTGATCCACCGATAATTCGGCGTGTTCGTGGTGCCTACACCCACATATTGCTGACTTGGGTATGTGTAGCTGGTCGCGTCCGTCGTAGACCAGTTCGCGGCAGTGTCCCAAGCCGTCGTCCCGCCGCCTCCTGTCCAATTCCAGACCACGGCTGCATTGGCGACGGTGCCCAGGCCCATCAGCAGGCAAAGAACCAAGAGTCTCTTAATCATGTTGCTTCTCCTTTTTTTTAGCATTTCCGGACCCACCCATTCAAGTTGAAGAACGATATGGTTGATTGCCTTCTCGATTCCATCTCTTCCATTAGTCCAACTGGCTCTTGTCGATAGCGCCTCCATCCTCGCGATGGGCTAGTCGCCTGCCTATGACGATGTCCATGTCGTAGGAAAACATGCGAACCGACCCGTCGCCAAGCGCGCCGTGCCACCCTGCCGCATGGGCGCTTCCAAAGGCCCATTGTTTGTCGATATTGGTTCGCGTGCCCACGCTGCTATCCGCGAAATAGTCGACCCACTCTGAATCGGGGCGTGGCGGATGCTCCGGGTTGATCACCATCATGTCGTCGCCGTTCATTCCAAGGTACAGTCCATGGTCGTCGACGCGGAACTGGCCCAAGTCGTAACGCGTGGCGTTCATCTGCTTCTCGCCGACCAGGAGCGTATTGCTCAGGCCATCGGTGACGTCCTCCGTCTTGAACATCTCGTAGTAGTTGACGATACCCGTCATCGCCTTCACCCTGGTCCAGCACACGTCGTAGGGGGTGCCGTCTGGACGGAACTCGCCGGGCGACGGGCCCTTGCAGGACACGCCCTCGGGCAAGTTTGCGTCCTCGAGCGAAACGTCGCCGCAGTTGATTCCGTAGTCGCACTTGGCGGTCAGGCTCGGGGCTGTCGCATTATACACTGGTGTTCCGGCGAACTTGGTCGGGTTCGCCGCCCGGCGCGAGGGGCAATGAAACACCGGAAACGCCCTGGCCAACGAGGCGCCGATCACGATTTTCTTGTCCTGGTCCGTCGCGCTCTTGCCCAGCCCATGCTGCACCCCCAGTTCAAGATATTCGAGAATCTGATACCAAGCGCTGCCCGGCTGATCTTTCCCGTATCCCTTGCCGGGATCGCCGGCCCAATGGTATCCCCAGCCGCCCGTCGGCCACGCGCCGTGCGCCGTGAGATGATTGTGCCATCCGGTCGAAATCTGCTTCAAGTTGTTTCGGCAACCGACCCGGCGCGCCGCCTCGCGCGCGGCCTGAACGGCCGGCAGCAGCAACGCAATCAAAATACCAATGATCGCGATCACCACCAGAAGCTCGACAAGCGTAAATGCCATGCGCCTTCTCACGGTTCTCACTCCTTTCTTCACGATGTTACTGCTTCATCTCGTGGGTTTCGTCCCGTAACGGAGCAGTCATGCCACGGAACGGCTACTTCTTGTCGACCATGCTCCACTCCACCAGCGCAACCCGCATCTCAAATTCCCGGTCGGAGTTGGAGCCGAAATGCAGCGAGCCGTTCTTCTCCTCGGTCGTTCCCTTTTCGTCCGCAATCCCGTAGTACCCGCTGGCCACGTGGCGACCATTCACATACACGTCGGCGTCATCCGTGGCCGGATGGTACCGGATCTCATAGTCGACATAGCGTCCCCGCGAATCGGGTATCTCGACGACCGCGTTTTTGCCCAGTGAACTCTCTCCCAACAATACCAGGCACTGCATCCCGTTCGGACCCACCGCCGGGCGCAGCCTCCACGTTCGGGGACCGTCCCAATACGAACAATGGCACAAGCCCGTGCCAATCGGCTCATCGCCGATCACTTTGATTCGCGCCCGCAAAACCCAGCCTTGAGCCTTGGCTTGCGCCCGGACTTGCGCCGTCATTCCCTGGGTTGTCGTGATGCCGTAGAAAATGGAACCGGCCGGCACGCGATCCCGAATTGCCCAAGCCTTCGTCCCCTCGTCATCAATGGGCCCCAGTCCAAACTGGGCGATGTCCACCCCTTTCTGATAGCTCTTCGGGCGAATCCAACCTTCGGCGAGCGGGTCGGCGTCGCCCCGATGGGCAAACCAGACGGTAGCCTTCGGCGGCGGGGCGGGCATCTGCATCGCAAACAGCATGGGCACGGCCGCGATCGTCTCGATGCGCGACGCTTGGCCGCTCACTCTTCCATGAACCCGCACCGCCTCACCTTCGTGAAGCTTCCTTCTTGACGGCGTCGCATCTTCCGACTCGGCCTCGGGCGCCACCTCAACCTCCCCTTTGAACACGTGCGCTTCCGTCGTCCCGTCCGAGGCAACCAACACGCCAAACTCCGTTCCTAAATCGACTACCGTCACGCCCGGCGTCTGGACCACGAACCCGTGGGCCTCGGTCGGCACCTGGGCCGTGAGCCGCCCAGACACCAGATTGCCCGCACCGGGTCCGTCGAACACCAACTGGGCGGGACCCTCCAGCAGAATCGTGGCCCCGCTTCCAAACTCAATCTCGGCCAGCCCGGAGGCAAGAGAGACGCTTTGTCCTTGCCACAGCGCGGCACCCGGCCGAAGCGAGGCACTTGCCTTGGCCCATCGCGTCACCGATGTCTGCCGAGTTAGCCGGGCCACAACGACTGGCTCCGCCATCGCCGGTTGCGGCGCTACCATCACAGGCGGCATCGGTTCCGGAGCCGCCTTCAGAAGAAACAGCCCCGCGAGGGGCAACAAGGCGACGAGCATCATGATGAATGTAAACGGCAAGGGTAACATCAGCACGTCAAACAAGTCGTGCAGATTCTCGATCACCACCGGAGGAGGCGTCGAAGGCTTGGACGCTTGAACGTGATGTTCCGTGGCGATCGGTGGCAACTCGCTGAGCAACTCCGGTGAGATCGTGGCATCCAGCTCGAAATCCGGCGGCAACACCGGTGGCGTGCAGCGGGTAAGCAGCCGGGAGTGAAGCGCCGCCAGACGCACGTAGTAGCGCCGCGACTCCTCGTTTTCGCGCAGCAGCCGGGAAAGCACCTGACTCTCGTCCGGCGTCAGCACGTCATCGAACAACTTCCCCAGCAACTGCCCGAGTTCATCATGAGGTGACGGACGGGAGCTCATTCTTGCGCCCCTTCCGCGAGTGTTCGTTCCATGCAATCCAATAGCGCCTGCCGAATCCGAAATAATGCCACGGCCAAGGCACTGGCCGACCGCCCCAGTCGCTCGGCCATCTGCTTGACCAGCCGGCCCGACCCATACCGCTCGCCGATCAACGCCCGCTGACGCGGCGTAAGCCTCGCCAGGCAGATCTCCAATATGCCCATCCGTTCCTCGCACTGCTCGGCGTGTTGGCCCGCGTCTTTCGCCAATTGATCAACCAGACTCTCGTCAAAAACCAGGTTATCCCGAGCTGTGGCGCGCCGATACTCCAACACTTTGTATCGCGCGATCTGGCACGCCCACGCGACGAAGTGGGTCCCCTCGACGAACTGCTCGCGCATTTTCCACATTTGAATGTGGGTCTCTTGAAGCACGTCGCGAGCGTCGTCCGCTCGCGGCAGAATCGTCAGAATGAAGGCAAAAAGCCTGTCCTGCGAAACCGTCAATTCGCGAATGAAGTTTTCTTCACTCAACATGATAGCGCGCCAAATCGGAACGTCGTGCCAGCCAACTACCGTACGAGGCCCCATGCCGCCTGGTGAACCGCTCGACGTGGATCCGAATCGCGAGCACGCGGCAACACGCACCTCATTAGTGTAATGATGCCTTCCGGGCTTGCATTAGCAGCGAATCCGTAATATTATCCATACCCCCCAGAAAAGGTCCGGACTCCCATGGGCGAAACCGGTCGCGTCCCGGGGGCAGGAGAGCCTGTGAATCTCTCAACAAGGGAAGAGGTTTTCACGGAAACGGATGTCGGTTGTTCCACCGTCCACGTTTGGGCGACGAAAACCGGAGCGTGGACGGTGGAACGAGCCGGTTGGTTCGATGCGGACGCGGCGAAGGGAAACGGATGGCCCGAAAGGACGCTGCCGCCGCGAATTGGCGTTAGGCGGTTGCGGCACGGAGTGCGGAATCAGGTCGAGTTTCGGAAAAGCTCGCTCGACGATTTGCTTCCGGAGGAGCATTATGACACCTTGCGGGGGGTGGGGAGTGATCGGGAACTGAACCGGCGGTGCGAGCAGCACGCGGCGTATCGGCGGATTTGCGGCGGCGTCTCGATGAACGATCACACGCGGGCCGACTTGCGCACGCGGCACGTCGCGTGGTTGGACCGTCTGCTGAGCGAGAGCGCGGCCAGCTTGATGGCGGAAGGTCTGGTGACGCTCGATCGCGTGGTGCAAGACGGGATGAAGGTTCGCGCCAGTGCCGATACGCTTCGTTCCGCCGCCAGCCGACGTTGAAGAAAGCGTTGGCCGAGGCCGAGGAACTCGCCTCGCGGATTCGCGCGGCGTTGGAGCAGTTGCCGTGGATCGCCGAGAACAAGAAGTCGAGAGACCGCGAGAAAGCCCGGGCGTCGACCACCGACGCGGACGCCCGGGTGATGAAGATGGTCGACGGCGGCTTCGTGAAGAAGGACGACACGGACGAAGTCAGCCCTCCGCAAGGCGGCACGACGGTATACGCTCCGGTGATGGAGTCGAACGATCCGAACCGCGACCCGCATACGCCCCGCGACGATGACAGCCCGGCGGTGGCCGAGTGGCGACAACGAATCGGCGCCGACGAGGCCAAGGAGGTTTATCGCCAACTGTTCGTCGACGGCGGAATGCGTCAATGCGTTGGCGGAATCGCGGTCTGCAACGGTTCTCGGTCCGCAGTTTGCGGAGGCCGAGAGCGGTTGTGTTGTGGTATGTTTTGGTTCCTAACCTGCTGAGTGCGGCGGCACTGCGCGCCGCGGCGGCCCAAAACGTGGCCTCAAGCGGTTGACGATAATGAAACGAGCAAATACCACAAGCTAGGCAATCCGTACGCCCATACGACGATCCATCCCGATGGTCGCTGCGGCCAACAAGGCAAACTAGCGCGACACAAACGGCCCAACGTCGTCCATCCTGACTCGCAAGGGCACGCCACCAAAGTGATAGAAAAACGCATTTGATTCACGGGCTCTGACGAGGCCGTTGTTGGTCGCTCCCATGCAGGACGCACGCCTTTCACACCAGCGCGACCCTCATGGTGAAACCCGCTCAAAAAAGGAAGAAACGCGAATTGGCTTCCCGTTACCCCCTATAGGCTGCCGAGGGCCGAATTGTGACCAATAAGACCGACAAAAATGCAAAAACCGAAGCCCTCGTGGCAGACCACCCGCGCGGGTCACCTCAAGCCACCGTTGCGTGCGGGCGTCCCTTGGAGATCCAAGTTCCAAAAAGAAACCGTCAGACGCCCGTCAGACGCCCGATTGTCGCGTCCCGCATCTGAAGTCTCCCTAATCCGGGTGTCCTTTTCGCACCAAACGGATTTATTTCCTTATTTTGTGTCTTTTTTGCTTGCGGGTTTTGCGGGTTCGGGTAAACTAGTAGCCGTGGTGTTCGAGGGCGTTGTTAACGATACCATGCTTCGTCGCGACTGTTGATGTTACCTCGGCAACTGGGTGTTTAGGAATGGGAGTGCTGGTCATGTTCGTCAATCTCAAGGTTTCTCGCGCTGTTGCGTGTTGTGTCGTATTGATGGCGTTGGCGGTGGTTCCGTTGACCGCGTCGGCCGAGACGCTGGCAATTCAATACACCGGATTGGACATCCGCTACAATGGGAGCACGATCACGACGGTGGGAGGTTTTGATTCCCTGCAGTCGGTCGACTTCGCCGTCGACGAGATCAACGTTTTCTCGCTCAACGCGCCCGGGGATTCACCGTTGGCGGTCGCCCTCAATATTCCCGGCGTGACCGGCCTGCCGGTCGCGGGCGGTTCGGTCACGAGTGCCGCGGGCGGCACGCTGAGCCTTGCGCTTCCCGGCGGCGACTATCTCGACCTGCAACTCGATGAGGCGGAAGTCGTCTATGTTGCCCTCAACACTTTCAATCTCTATTTCGCGCTGGGCGCGGGTTCCGCCAATCTTATCGGCCAGTCGCTGCCAGTACTGGACTTCGCGGGCGACATTGCGGTTTCGTTCTCGACGCAGGTGAAGACCAGCACGTTGAAGATCGATGGCGCCGTCGTGACGGGATTCGACGCGGCCGGCACCGGCGAGATTAAGGGGATGCAGATTCCCGAGCCCGCCAGCGCGGCGCTGCTTCTAAGCGGTCTGCTGGTTTGCCTGGCCGGGCGTCGTCGTCGCTGAGCGACGCGTCAACAAGAAACAACTGGAGAACCCCTCGTGGTCCCGCATGGATCGCGAGGGGTTTTTTTGTGGTTGCCGTTGTGGTTGCCGTTGTTGGGGCGTCAGGCATGACGCGGTCAAACGGGAGCGGACGTCCTTCCTCCGGGCCCGCTGAACGACCACCCCGGAAGCATTCCTCGGCGGTATGCACCATCTCCGAACCAGTCGGGGACGTGAAAACGCTTTTCCCGGTAACGTTGCCCGCGCGGCGGTAACCCGACCGGGCCAAGCCGGCGGCGTAGTGCTCCCCCGCCGGAGTTGATTTGGCGTTTTCTCACTTCGGGGTCTGTCAGGACTCGTTCTCCGCCGGTCCGTGGATTGGCGTCGGAGGAGGGGCACGCGCGCCGGTCCCGGGACGCGCCTCGAATCGATCTTCGGATAATTCGGATAGTGGGGTGTTGCCATGAGAAGCAAAACCGTTCTTGTCGCGTCCGCCATGACGACGTTGATCCTGACCCGCACGGCCACGGCGACGTTTCTTTCCGCGGCGTTGCCCTACGAACAATTTGGGCACCTGGAAAACGCGACGATCGATGGCAAGGAGGCGTGCGCCGCCACGTCAATCATCAAGTCGTTTGTGTATCTGCAAAACGCCTACCCCTCATCATGAAGGGTGTCAGCGCGATCTTTCGGTTTTCTCCGGTTTTTTTCTTGCTAAACACGTTTCCTTTCGTTACAGTCGCAGCCGTGTTATAGCAGTCGTACAGCAGCAGTACCAGGCGGCAGTTGTGGTGCAAATGAGGGTGAATGCGGAATGAACGAAAATCTTTCCCAAAAAGCCTATTGGCATATTCACGACAAGCTCACCTCGGGCGACCTGAGGCCGGGCCACCGGCTGAGCAATCGGACTGTGGCCAAAGAGATCGGGGCAAGTTTCACTCCGGTTCGCGAGGCCCTGAACCGCCTGGTGAGCGAAGGGCTGCTGGAGTATCGCGAGGGTTTGGGCGTGTTGGTGCCGCGGGCCACCCGTCAAGAGATCAAGGATCTCTATGAAGTCCGCGAGATGCTTGAATGCGCGGTGGCGTCCCGTTTTGCCGGCCAACTGCCGGCGGACACGCTTCGGGAGATGCGCGACGTGCATGAGCGGATGGGCCAGATTGTCGAGAAGGCTCGACCGACCGGGCACATGGACGAGCACGGGACGGAGTTCCGCCAGTTGGATACGGCGTTTCACCTGGCATTCATCAGGGGAACGGGCA
>DOEZ01000368.1 GCA_003532715.1 Planctomycetaceae bacterium | reverse complement strand
AGCCATGACCGCGACCCTGTTTTCCCTGTTGCCGCTGCTTTCGTTGGCCTCGCTTGGGGCAATCGAGCCCAACACGACGTCGAACCCCGAGAGGCCCAACATTATTCTGGTGATGGCCGACGACCAGGGGTGGGGCGACGTGGGATACAACGGCCACCCGGTGCTGAAGACGCCCGAACTCGACGCTTTGGCGGCCTCGGGGTTGCGTTTCGATCGTTTTCACGCCGCCGCGCCGGTATGCTCGCCGACACGCGGCAGCGTGCTGACCGGGCGGCATCCGAATCGGTTCGGCTGCTTCATGTGGGGCTACCCGTTGCGGCCTCAAGAGATCACCCTCGCGGAGTCGCTCAAGTCGGCCGGCTACGCGACCGGCCATTTCGGCAAGTGGCACGTCGGCTCCGTCCGGCGCGGCAGCCCCGTCAATCCGGGCGCCAGTGGATTCGACCGCTGGGTGTCGGGCACGAACTACTTCGACAACGACCCGATTCTCAGCGACGAGGGGACGGCCGTCGCGCTGAAGGGGGAAAGCTCGATGGTGACGGTCGACGCAGCCCTCGACTTCATCCGCGAGGAAGCAGAAGCCAAGAGGCCGTTCTTGGCGGTTGTTTGGTTCGGCTCGCCGCACGTTCCGCACCGGGCCCTGGACGAAGACCGCGCTGCGTACGCCGATCAGCCCGAGCATCTCCAACATCTCTACGGCGAAATCACGGGCTTGGACCGCGCCGTTGGCAAGCTGCGCGGCGAGGTCAAGAAGTTGGGGATCCGCGAAAACACGATTTTCTGGTATTGCAGTGATAACGGCGCCTTCCGCCGGGGCGGCAACAACGGCGGTCGTCGTGGGTATAAAGGGTCGATCTACGAAGGGGGCCTGCTCGTGCCGGCCATTCTCGAGTGGCCCGCGCGAATTCCTCGGCCCCGCGCGACCGACGTTCCGTGCGTCACTTCCGACATCTATCCGACGATTTTGGACATCGTCGGCGTCGCGTCGAAGGATCAACGGCCGCTGGACGGCGTGAGCCTGGTGCCGTTGATCGACGGCAAGAACGCGCGGCGCGACAAGCCGATTGGATTCTGGCGTTACCCGGCCGTGGGCATCCGAACGCCGAATCACGTGTTCATGCCCGAACTGTTGGCGGCGCAGCAGGCGGGGCAAGAGTTGGGCAAGCCCGAGCAACTCGTCCTCGACGCGGGTAAGATCGACAAGCAGTATCCGCACGATCGCAAACCGGGCCACGCCGCCTGGCTCGACGGCGATTGGAAGCTGCACCGCATTGCCGGCAGAAATGAAAAAGACGTTCGATACGAGTTGTACAATCTGGCCGACGATCCTCGCGAACAGAACGATCTGTTGGACACACAGCCCGAGCGCGCCGAACGAATGAAGACCGAACTTGACGCTTGGCTGGATTCCGTAACAGACAGCCTCAACGGGAAGGATTATCCATGTCCATGAACGCGAAAACGATGGCGACGCTGGCGCTGGGAGTGGTGCTGACGTTCGGCGCGCAGGCGAGGGAAACGGACGATTCTCTCTCGGCGAGAGACGCGCGGATGAATTGGTGGCGCGAGGCTCGCTTCGGGATGTTCGTTCATTGGGGGCTCTACTCGGGCCTCGCGGGAACATGGGAGGGAAAGCCGGTCGGCACGCGGGGCGGTATGGAATGGACCCAGCAGCGAGTGCGTGCCGACACCGACACCTACGCGAAACGGGCGATCCCGCTCTTTCAGCCGACCCCTGATTTCGCGAAGCAATGGGCTTCGCTCGCGAAAGATGCCGGTTGCCGCTACCTCTTGTTCACCACGAAACATCACGAAGGGTTCGCGCTGCACGATTCGAAGGTGACGGACTACGACGCGGGATCGGTTCTCGACCGCGACCTCGTGCGCGAGATCGTCGAGGCGTGTCGCGCGGAGGGCCTGCGCGTGGGGTTCTATCATTCGGTGATCGACTGGCACCACGACCAGTATGAATACGCGAAGTCGAAACAGTTGCCCCACCCGCTCAACGGCAAGCCCTATCCCAACGGGCGTCGCGACCATGCGAAATACGTCGACTTTCTGCACGCGCAGGTCGACGAATTGATGTCGAACTACGGCACGGTCGATGTGCTGTGGTGGGATTACAGTTCGCAGGATTTCCAGGGCGACGAGGCGTGGCGTTCGACGGACCTGATGGCGAAGGTCCGCGCCAAGCAGCCCGGGATTATCATGAACAATCGTCTGTTTCGCAGCGCCGAGGCGGGTTGGAAGAGCATGGGGCAGGACGGCTACGCGGGGCGTTTGGACACGAAATACGGCGACTTCATCACGCCCGAGCAGCATATCCCGGCGACCGGCATGCCAGGCGTCGACTGGGAAACCTGCATGACGATGAACACGACGTGGGGCTACAACGAGCACGACCGCGCGTGGAAGTCGGACGAGACGCTCATCCGCAATCTCGTGGACATTGCCAGCAAGGGGGGCAACTACCTGCTCAACATCGGCCCGAAGGCCGACGGCTCGGTGCCGGAAGAGAGTGTCAGGGCGATGAAGGCGATTGGGGCGTGGATGAAGGCCAACGGAGAGTCGATTTATGCGACCACCGCCAGCCCGTTTGCATCGCTGCCGTGGGGACGCGCCACGCGGCGAGGCGACACGCTCTACCTACACGTCTTCGACTGGCCGGCCGACGGCGTGTTGGATGTTCCGATGAAGGCGAACGTGACGAAGGCAGTTCTTCTCGCGGCGACAGAGACGCCTTTGGAGGTGAAGGCCGACGGTGATCGCACGCGAATCGTGCTGCCCGCCGCGCCGCCCGACAATATCTGCACGGTGATCAAGGTCGAGTTGCACGGGCCGCTCGTGGTCGATCCGACGCCGTGAGCCGATTCATTCTCCATCCGCCGGGTAGATCGCGAAATCCCAGATTGTCGGTCCGCCGGTCGAATCGGTGATGGCCAGCCGGATGCGGTCGGCCGTGACCGGATCGAAGGTGACGTCGATGCCGGGGCCTCCGATGGTGCTGCCGCGATGGACGGCCTTCCAGCCGCCCCGGCCGTCGGGCACCTCGAGTTTGAACGCTCGGACCCTGTCGAGGAATTCGCTGAGGGTGGCGCGGTTGAACGTTTTTGGGCCGCCCAAGTCGACTTCGAGCCAGGCTGTTTTCACCTCTTCGTCGGTGGCCCAGCGAGTGCCCGCGTCGAGCGTGATGTCCATGTCGATGGCCCGATCGGGGCCCCATTTCGCAATCTCGCCGTGATAGACGTTCGATGCGGTCGCCGGCCGACCGACCAGCAGCGAATCGCGCACCCGCTCGGGATGATCGATCAGTTGACGGATTTCGAGCAGCCGCTTCACGGTTTCGGGGGGAATCTGGCCGGTCTTGTCGGGCCAGGCGTTCAACAGGAAGTTCGAGCCGCGACCGACGGACTGGCTATGGAGTTCGAACATCTGTCGAGCCGGGCGGACGTCGTCATCCTCGCCCCAGAACCAGCGTCTCTGGCCGATCGAATCGCACACCTCGTTGGGGATGTAATACGTCTTGCCTTCGAAAGCGATTCGCGGGTTGTGGCCGGCCGGCGGCGGCACGACCCGCTCGCCGTTGTTGAGATCCTTGGGCCAGATGGCCTCGGGCGTTTCGGTCAGATTCTTGCCGAAGTACGAGGGAATCCGCTTTTCGACGAAACTGCCGTCGACGAAACCCTGGTTGAGCATGACGAGGCAGTCGGGTTGGAGCGACTTGCAGTGGGCATAGAGCCTCGCCAGCGCGCCGCGCATGTCGCGCCCCATGTCCCACGGAATATCGAACCAAAGGACGGTGATCGGACCGTACTGGGTCAGAAGCTCCGTGACCTGGTCGTGGACGAATTTCTCGTACTGCTCGGGCGTCATTTTTGGCATGTGCCACGAGTCCCAGCCAAGCAAGTAGTAGAAGCCGGGCTTGAGATCGTGCGTGCGGCACGCCTCGACGAACTGCTTCACGACGTCGGTCTTGTTGCCGCTGGTCGCCACGGTGAAGTCGGAGTGGGTGCTGGGCCACAGGGCATGGCCATAACAATGCTTCACGGTCAGAACCATGTACTTCATGCCGGCCTGTTTGGCCGTTTCGGCCCACTGATTCACGTCGAGATCGGTCGGGGCGTAATCGGTGCTCTTCGCCGGCTTTCGCCCATACTCGTCGACGACGAACGTGCTCATGCCGAAATGGATGAACAGGCCGTATTTGAGTTGTTCCCACTCGCGGAGAACGGGCGTCGGCTCGGCGGCCACGGCAGGCTCGGCGGCACGCAGTTCACAAGCAAACGCGGAGAAGGCGACCACGCTGACCGATAACAACCAGAAATGGCGAATCATGAGATTCTCATCCTTCTTGATAGGATAGGGTGACTGAGAGGATTCGAATTTATTTCAAACCATGCTGGTCCTGAAAACAGGCGACAGCCCGGATTATCAACGAGCCGACACCAACCCGAAGCGCAAGCGAGAGGTGCCTAACGACTTATCGTCGCCTGAAAATCCGGCTGACATCCTGCTCAGTGCGTCGAAGTCACGGACTCGTGAATAACCCGGCATAGGCACACAGGCGGGGTTTGCAGCAAGTCTCGCCATACGCACTCACTTAAGCAACGAAAGGCTGAACATCGCTGGAAACAACGGGGAAGTTGGGAACACTAATCTTCGCTAATCTCCGCTGATTATCAANNTGCTTATCAGCGTGAATTAGCGTTCTTCCTCCCTTTCTGGTCCTCGCTGTTGCGTAGATATGCAGCGTGGAGCGATTGCGGCGAATTTCTCCGTGAAGTTCATGCTTTTCCAACACGGCTCGCTGCAATCGCCCCATCCTACAGCTAATTCTTCGATCGGTTCCGGGCCATCAGCACCATCGCGATGAGCGAGGCCAGACCAATGCTTCCCAAGATGACCCAAATGACCCATGGGTGATAGGTCTGCCACAAGACCTGCGTTGCCGCGTATTGGTCGACGCCCAACTTCTCGGCCAACGTGGGGAGAACCTCTTTGTTATCCAGGGCTTTGAGGGCGTCGGGAGACATATCGAGTTGTTCGGTCAGGTAACGCCCCGCGAGCTTCGTCCTGGACGAAAACGTATCGTAAAGGGGCCCGGAGAGGATATTGCCGATGAACCAGCCGAAGGCAAAGGGCATGTTCGAATAGCCCATGTATTGGGCCTTCTTGTCGGGCGGGGCCGACATTCCGACATATTCGGAAAATTTCGGGCTGCAAATGATCTCGCCCACGGAGAAGACGAAGATGAACAGGGCGACGAGGTAACCCGCGTGACCGAGGCCGGCGCCGAGGAAGCCGACGATGGCGATCGCCATGCCGAGTATCAACGAGAAGAGCATCGAATAGCGTCC
>DOEZ01000754.1 GCA_003532715.1 Planctomycetaceae bacterium | reverse complement strand
TCTGGCGGATGCGTTCGCGGGTCACCTTGAAGATGTGGCCCACTTCCTCCAGGGTGTAGCTATAGCCGTCGCCCAGTCCGTAGCGGAGCTTGATGATTTCGCGCTCGCGGTAGCTGAGCGTCTTGAGCACCCGGCCGATGCGGTGGCGGAGCATTTCCTGCGCCGCGCCGATCGACGGGCTTTTCGCGCAGCCGTCGGGCAAAAGGTCGCCGAAGTGGCTGTCTTCGCTGTTGCCGACCGGCCGGTCGAGGCTGATCGGGTAACGGCTCATCGCCAGCACGCGGCGCGTTTCGTCGATGCACGTTCCACTGGCGCGGGCCGTTTCCTCGATGGTCGGCTCGCGGCCGTATTCCTGGAGCAGCTTTCGCGACACGTTGCGCACGCGCGACATCGTTTCGACCATATGCACCGGGATGCGGANNTGATCGCCTGGCGGATCCACCAGGTCGCGTAGGTGCAGAACTTGAACCCGCGACGATACTCGAACTTGTCGACGGCGCGCATCAGGCCCGCGTTTCCTTCCTGAATCAAGTCGAGGAAGCTCAGGCCGCGGTTGCGATACTTCTTGGCGATCGAGACGACCAACCGCAAGTTGCCCTCGGAAAGCCCTCGCTTGGCGTCTTGATATTCGAGGTAGACCTTCTTGATCTTGTTGATGCGATTGCGGAGACTCGTGGGGGTTTCCTGGGTGGCCGAAAGAATCCCGCGATACTCGACCAGCCAGGGACGACATTCGTCCTCGGGCCTGCCCAACTTGCGATGTTCGTTGAGACGCGCCTTGAGTTCGTCGACGCGGCGGCTGAATTCCTCGAGATTGCGGATCATCGGCTCGATGCGCCCGGTCCGCAAACCGAGTTCCTCGACCAACCGAACCGCGCGGCGGCGACGCAACCCCACGCGCCGCCAGGCCGCAAGCCGTTCGGGCAGCGGGAAGGATCGGCTGGTGGCCTTGTGGTAATCCTGGCGGTTCCGCTTGAGCAGGATGTCGAGCGTTCTCAAATTGTGGGGCAAACGGCCGAGAATCTGTTCTTTTTCCAGATGATCGGTCACGGAAACCTGCACCGTGCGATCGAAGGGGAGCTCGCCTTCCGAAACGCGGTGCAACACGCGCACGGCGTGCTGGATCACATAGTCGCATTCGAGAACCTTGCGGCGGAATCGGGCGCGCGTCAGTTCGATCTTCTTGGCCAGCGTGACCTCTTGCACCCGCGTCAGCAGGGGGATTTCGCCCATCTGGGTCAGATACATTCGGACGGGGTCGTCGGACCAGGACTCGAGGTCGCCCTCGGAAAGCAACTCCTCGTCGTCAATCTCGTCGTCGCTCTCCACGTCATCCCCGTCGCTCAGGAGGATGGCGTCTTCGTCGATTTCCTCATCGAGATCGAGACTCCTTCTCGGTTTATGGGCCAGTTCCATGCCGTCGGTCTCGTCCTCGCCGGGAATCGACCGTTCTTCAATGTCGTCTAAAAGCGTGTCGTACAAGGCAACACTCCTCTTCTCACACCTGTTTGAATGCCAAAATCATCATCGTGGGGGCTAAACGGTTCGCGCCGGCAAGGCCTAGGCATCGCGTCGTTCGAGCAGCCATTTGGCTTCGACTCCGAACGATTCTCGCGGTTCGACCGCGGCGGGCGTTTCGCCCATTCTCAACGTATTCCGAAGGCGACTACTCCGAGTCACCCAAATTGTACCACTGATTCTTGGTCACGCCCCTCGGCACGGTTCATTTGTCAAGGGATTCCAACTGCGCGGAAACTAGGCCCTCGCTATACCATCCCCATGCCTCCTAGAGTTGCGCGCCCGCACTCATCGACCCAGTAAAATCGCTCGCGTCGCACCATATTCCCCAACACTCCCGCGCTGTGTTCGTGGAACCATCGTCGGGCGAGTCGACCGCATCGCGCCACCACCGTCGCGCGCAATCTAGGGATTCGTCCGGGGCCGATGGCTCTGCTCGCAGTTCGGCGCCGCCAGGGTCACCCCAAGCGGAGCAACCAAGCCAACCCCCAGTGGCTCGCTCCCTCGTTGGAGATAACGGTAGACAAAAGGTACGAGCAAGTTTGCCGATCGTCGCGGCCGATCCGGCGCGAAAACCGGACAACTCGCTTCGATCCGGCGCAACCGCCGTACCGGACCCTTCCAGAATTCCCCTGGCCCTAAACCGTAATGCGGACGGTTCTATCCGTCCGCGGCCTTCTAACAAAGGCAAGTTTGACGCAGGGGCATCATAACTGATTCTAGTCGGAGTGGCCCGCTCGTCCAGTCCTTTATTTCTGCCACTCGACCAACTTCTTCGAGAAATCACTGGGGTCCTTCCCTGTGGTGTTAATTTAGGTAATTTAGATAAGATGGAAGGCTTAACTTTCGTCGAATTCGTTTCGTTGAGCGGGTCGGCATGCGATCAGGAGTGTCAAAACGGCCGGGCCAACTCGATCAAATCGGCCCGCTGGGGTACACTGCACGGTGGGCGACCCTGTCGTGCTGTACGTTGCCGGGTCGACACTTGTTCTGCCGCGAGGCGAGGCGGCATAATTGGTTCCCGTTGCGTAAGGTGGCGTGACAGGTAGGGTGAGCGATTGCAGCAAGCCTTACCGCAAAACTCGCATGTTTCCGCCAAGGCTTGCTTCAATCGCCCCACCCTTCTACAAATTGGTTTGAGAACGAGGAGGAGTCGCGTGTCCCTGAAGTACCTGCTTCCTTGCGAGTGTGGCGTCCGGATCCCGGTTGGGAAGGCCCAGGCGGGCGAGGTCGTGTCCTGCGTGTGCGGCCGGCGGATCGAGGTGCCCACCCTGCTGCGGCTCCAGTCGCTCGATACGATCGAAGTCGACCAGCCGCTGCGCGAAGTCGAAGCGAGCTGGGACATTCGAAATGGCCTGATCGTGGTGGGCGTTGCGATCACCCTTTTTGCGGCAGCCGGAGCGGTCTATTTTTTCTTCACCCGTCCAGCTCGACCCGACGAGCAGGTTTCGCGCGAGCGGCTTAACCAGCGCGTCGACACCATGCCGTTGGCCAGGACCTACGAGGTGTGGGAGTACCTGCGGCATGGTCTTCACCGCAAGCGGGCGATCAACGTCGACTATCAGAGAGCGATGAAGGCTTACCGCATTCGCCTAGGCGTGACGCTCGCGATCCTCGCGGCGGCCGGCGGCGCGACGCTCGTCGGCGGCCTGGCGCTGGCGCGCTCCAGGCGAGCATCTCGCGGCGGGCCTGAACATTTAACCCCGTAGAAAGAACTCCCGGCAAGACGGCTCGACTTCGTCCCAACCGACGCGGAATCGTCGGCCGGTCGCCAGCAGCTTCAGTTCCAACGAATCCTTATCGACCAGCAGCAACAGCTTTCGAAGCCAGCCTCTCGCCGTCAAGTGGTAGGCGGTGGCCGACTCGGCGATGCGCCAATGACGCCAGCGCTCGAGCGACGGATGCGTGTCCAAGAGACGAGCCAGGCGTGGATCGGCCTTGTTGACCGGCTCCATGCCGCCACATGCCGCACACACACACCCGTGCAAAACGGCCGGCGCCACTCGTTGACAACAGACCGAACAGGAACCCATCTCGGTTCGCAGGACCGCCGCGCCGCTGACGGGACACGACTCGATGAATTCAGGCAGGACTTGCCGACCGGTCGCCGAGCACGTCGCCAGTTCGCCGATCAGCACGCGGCATCCGCTCTGCTGGCAAACGGCCACTCGCTCGGCCGCGACGATGCGGCCGTCGTCCAACGCCGCCAGATGGTAGCTGGTTTGGTCCGAATCGGGACCTGGAACGGCCGGCGGTTCGAGGACGCGAGCCCAACCGGCGAAGGCCAGATCGACCGAATGCTCGCCGATCGTGACGCGGATTTTTCCCTCGGCATGTTTGCACCAGACGGCGGCCAGTTCGAGCGTCGGACGCGAGCCCGACCCGGCGAACCGTTGCGAAAGACGCTGTTCGACGAGTCGCGCAAGTCGCGCGACCGTTTCTTCGGCCCGCTCGGGCGACCGGTCCAATTCGACCGTGTTTCGCATTCCCAGCGACTCGATTATCTCGGGGGCGACTTCGACTCCGTCGCGGTCGAAGAAACACTCGACCGACGGATCAGCGCCGCCCGCGACGGCTCGGAGAAAGAGCCGGTCCTCGAG
>DOEZ01000715.1 GCA_003532715.1 Planctomycetaceae bacterium | reverse complement strand
CGCCGTTGAAATGGATCAGGTGCGAGGGCGCGTCGGCGACCCAGACTTCGGTTTCCCATGCGATATCGCCGAGGTACTTGACCATCGCCGCACGATCGAGAAAGGCCGTGACGAAGACAAGGCCCGCCTTGGAGTCGCAAAACAGCCGCTTGAGTTCATTATGCCGCTTGCCGTCCACCGGCCCGTGGCTAGTGACGGCCTCGATCAGCACCAACCACTTCTTCTTAACGTGGTGGATAACCGCGTCGGGCATCTTTCCGTGCGCATCCACCCGAACGCCAAGCCGCGACAAGGTGCGTTCGTCGAAGTAAGCCCATTTGGCGTCGGTGTCGCCGACGTAGATCGGCTTGCCGCCGGGTGTGAACCTCGGGCAGAATTCCTCGATAACCTTCTTCATCAGGACGTTTTGGCCGCCCGGAGACAGGTCGATCTTCTTGCCGGTCGGCAGCGTCAGCACAATACGCGCCAGGTTGCGTTCCCGCGCGTAGCGAGTCTTCAACGTGTCGACCGACGCCAGCCACGCTTCGAGATTCTTCTTCCACTTCCGCGTCTTGAATGACCGGAACAGTTCCAAGGCCCCCGTTTCGACTTGATAGACGGTCCTCCCGCTGTTGATCGGTCGCGTTGGCTCATCGGGATTGGCGACAACAAGTCCCGCCTCGAGAAATTGATGAACGGTCTGTCGCCGCACGGTTTCGCGCGTGTTGGGTGCGTACCGTTTCCCATAGTGTTCGGCGAACCAATCCATGATGGGCGTGATGCCGCGTGGCGGGGCCGAGGCTTTCGACCAGGATGTTTCGGGCGGCAGATCGAGCAGTGCCAGAAGCGTGAGCGCCGAACGCTCGTTCTGCTGGGCTGCCGGCAGGCCCAAGACCGCCAGGACGGACTGCGCTTCCTCGACACGCCGCTTGACCTTGACCGGGTCATTGCCCGCCATGTTCGTCTCCTTTCTGATGAGTGCGTCGATCGTTTCCTGGTCCGGAAACACCTCGCCAATCTGGCCGCCGATTCGTTCAAGCGTGCCGATGTCGGGATATTTCAAGCTCCGCAGATCGGCGGCGTTAACTTGCGTATGGCCACTGAATTGTCGAAAATAGGCGTCCACCACGGTCGAATTGAGAAAGGCGGCCAAGCCCTTGGCCAGCGGCATGGGTAGGCCGTTGCCTCGCCGGTGAAAGTAGTTCAAGTGGTTTTCAAAGGCGAGATCTTCGCCTGGCAAGCGAGCCGGATCGCATACGGCGGCCGTCACGCGCCGCCGCTCTTCCTTCGTCGTGAACCGCTTGACCAGCACGTAGACGCCTGCTGGAACCAGCAGTCTTTCGGTATCGGGTCGAGATTCCAGGTAATTCGGCTTCTTACCCGGCTTCGGCCACGCGACGTAGCCGTCTTCCAGATGGGTGGGATAAACCAGCGGCACGGTCTTGCCGTTGGCCTCCAATGCCAGGGCATCCTTGGCGCGGAAATCGACGACTCGCCCCGTGGACACCTGAACATCCAAGTCATCCAGGGTCATCGTGAACCGCTGGAAGCATTCGGCGAACCGCGTTCCATTCTCATCCGGCACGATATGAATCACCGCATCGGGGTCGCCCGGCTTGATCAGCTCTTTGGACCTCACTTCTCTCGAAAGAAGGTCCAAGTCGTCGGGGCCCGTCGATGAAGAGATGGTCGCGGCGCCGACCAATCTGCTCTTCACGGCCTTGAAGATCACGTTTTCCTGCAAAACGTCGGCATCCTTGAACGCCGCGGTGCGAGACTCAAAAAGATGAATTCTCCGGAACGCCATCTCGCGCAAGAAGGCTCTGCGGAACGGTCGAAAATAGGGTCCGTTGCAGAAGCTGCGAGGCGTTATTGCGATCATCTCGCCACCCTCGTCAAGCAGGCGGAACGCCAGCCAGAGAAATGCCGCATACAAGTTGCTGGTTTCGATTCCAACCGAACGCAAGGCGCGACGCGCGTCCGATTCGCCGTGCAGTTTGCGATACGGCGGATTGAGTATCGCGTGAGTGAACGTCAAGGCAGAATCGCCCGATTCCCAGAGAGGCCGTTCGGCGAGCATGTCGACGGCCGCGCGAATGAAGTCCTTGTCAACAACCTCGCCGTGGAACTCCACTCCGGCCGTCCGACAAACAGCCGCGCAATCGCGGACGGTGTGGCGAAGACGTCCCGCCAATTGCGGGTCGGCTTCATAGGCTGCAAGGTGGATGGACGATGGTCTTTGCCGAGCGTCGCAAGCATGGGCAATCCATGCCGCCGACAGACTGCCAATTCCGGCCCCCGGGTCGAGCAATCGGACCGCTCCGCCAGAAACCTCGGACAATGCGGCCATGAATCGCGCGACCGGGGCGGGCGTGAAGAACTGGCCCATTTCAACCCGACGAGCCGAGTCTAGTCGCCGGCCCACATCGAGTCGGATCAAGTCAACTCGATCAAGCAGATCGCCCTGTTCCAGAATCGCGCTCATGGGGTATCGATCCGTCTCGCGAAACAAGAGGCTGTTTCATTCCTCTATGTATCGTTCCAGTAGTTGACTGATGCGCCCTTGGAACGGGGCAGCCAAACGGGACTTGCATCGGTCGTCGTCGCCACTTCGCCGCATTGTATACAGCAGTTCAGTATCATGCAAGCCGGGAGACTGCCGCCCCAGAAGAAAGAACGCGGCGCGAGTACCGAACCTCGAGAGCACCCCCCGGCCGCGCGGGTGGATTATATCACCACGGAGGGCGCGAAGTACACGAAGTTGTCGTTCCTTCGTGCTCTTCGTGTCCTTCGTGGTAGGTTTTCGCCTTCCGAAAACCGTGTGCCATCATTGGGCTACTGCACCAAAATCAGCGGCCGGTCGTCGGCGATTTGCCGGAAAACCTCCAGCAGTTCCTCTTCGTAGTCCTCGACGTTCTGACCGGCGTCGATGTTGAAGTGGACTCCCTTGGTGATGTCGGCAACCTGCTGCATCAGGCTCTTGTCGGCCGCGTGACCCAGGCTGATCGTCACGACCGGGTAGCCCGACTGGGCGGCCAGTTCGGCTTGCTCGATCGTGTATTGTCTGGCGCGGGTCGTGTTGCTGGGCAGGTTTGCCTGGCCGTCGGTCATCAGCACGATCATCTTAAACGCGCCAATCCGCGCGTTGCGGTCCAGCTCGAGCCGCGCTTCGCGGATCCCCGCGCCGATGTTGGTCATTTGGTCGTAGTGGCCGGCCTGACGCCGATTGATGGTGTCGGCCACCTCGTCGACGTCGGCGGTCAGGGCGTGCTCGGTCAACGCCGTTTGCGACGGCGAATTGTAGATCACCAGCGACACGTGATCCTCGCAATCGACCGCCTGGATGTAGTTCATGAAGATGGTGACGGCGTCCTTCACCGCCTGAACCGGCTGGGCGCTGACCTTCCACAGATCGGGCGTCTGGTTGTATTTCGGCTGCTGTTCGAGCCAGTAGTTGATCAGCGTCATGTATCCATACTTATTACGGTAGCCGGCGCTGTTGAGGTAGCTGCTCGTGCGCACATAGTCGATGTACGCGTCCCAACTGCCCGACGGATACGGATAGGGCGTCTCGACCCACTTGTTCTTGTTCTTGTACCGCAGCCCGAGGGTTTGCTTGATCGTGTTGACGTTCGTCGACGTAATAAGTTGCGGGGTGAACTGCATCGTGCCGTAAACGGGTGATCCCAGATCCTGATAGATTCGCAGCAGGCCGCTTTCGATCGTTGATCGCTCGCCCTGGCCGAATTCCGAGATTCGTCGCAACTCGCTGTCGTCGTTCATCGACGCCGAGAAGTCGAGCGTCAGAATGATGTCGCGCGGCAGGTAGCGTGCGATCGCCTCCGACTGAACCTGGAACTCCTGGCGATCGAATATCCGTCCGAAGAACAAGGGCAACCCCCGTTGCATCGCGCTCACTTTGATTGCCGAGGGGAGGTCCGTGCTCGGCACGAAGGTCCGGCTAGCGGGATTCCAGTGTCCCACTTCCGTCTCGAAAACGACGTTCTCCGCGCCGCTGGTTCGGTCCTTGAGCGCCTTGCCGCCGATCGGATTGGCGGAAAAAACCTCCAGCGCCGCGTCCTCGGCGGCCATCTGGCCGTCGACCAGCGAGCCGGCCCCGGCCAGGGCGGCCGCATCGACGGCGCGGTGGATTTCCGTCCGCGCGGTGGCGATGTAGCCCAGATCGATGCTAAACGCAAGAACGGCCACCATGACCACCATCAGGATGGCGGCAAGCACCACGACGGCCCCGCGTCGGCTTCGCGCACCCGTTCGCTTCAGCCGGGTTTCGCGTGCTCGAATCGCAACGTCATACTTGTCCATCTTTCGATCCTTTTGGTGGAATGAGAGAGAGAAGTGACCAGTAGCCATCCAAGAAGCGAGGATCGCGTAGTCCTCTTCTGCCGCCTGCAACGTACTTGCGTGGTCACTTCAAAAGGCTTGCCAGCGGTCGGCTGGCCCGCGTGGGACCGCACCGACCCCAATTGAAGTCTATCTCACCGCGAGGCCAGGCGCGGCCATGAAGGCGGACGCTTTCCCCAAACCATACAATCCCCCCGTCGAAACAACCGCTTGAATCGATTCGACCGTCCGGAGATCGCTCAACGCGGCAACAATACGGCCGTCGTGCCCAACCACCTCGGCCCAAACGCCCGGCCGCGGCTTGTCACGCGGGCTCACCGTCCCGGTTTCCTAGTTCTATTTCGCCTCCCAACATGGTAGAATGGTGCATGGATATTGTCACAATTCCAGATGGGGGAATTGCGCATGCGTTCTCGTGATCCGGTCACGCACGACGACTCGCTCAAATCACCCTTGCTGATGCTTGCGCCGGCGGATCAGCCGGGCACGGTCCACGAGATGGCCGACCGCCTTTTGCCGGCCTATACGATCGAGAGTGGCACGGTGCGTCTCGCCGGGTGTTTGCTCGAGGACCGGCTCTTTCTCCGAG
>DOEZ01000756.1:326-9121 GCA_003532715.1 Planctomycetaceae bacterium | reverse complement strand
TTCGACTCGAGAAAATTGCCCATCCGACCGTCGCGAATGTGCTCGGGCAGCCAGTTCACCTCGTGGTTGTTGTCGAGCATCCGGTCCTTGAACTGGGTCGTTCGGATGAACCAGCTTCGGCGCGGATACTGGATCAGCGGGTCTTCCTCGGCCCGCCAGCAAAACGGATAGTCGTGCAAGTACTGCTCTTGGTGGAACAGCTTGCCTTCGTCGCGCAACTGGCGGCAGATGTCGCGGTCGGCCTCCTTGACCCAGCGGCCCTCGTATTCGGGCGTTTCGGCCGTAAAACGTCCGTCGGGACCGACGGAGCAGATCAACTCGGGCCCTTCGCCCGGCGCGAATCGAGCCGCTTCGGCCGTGAGCAGATCGTAGTCAACCTCGCCGAACGCCGGTGCCTGATGGACCAAGCCCGTGCCGCTGTCCGTCGTGACGAAATCGGCTGGAACGACGCGCCAGGCGACATGCTGCCGGCCGCCGTCGAGTAGTTTGCCCTCGGTTTGGGCGTCCTTCGCATGGTAGTAGTCGAACGGCGGCTTATACCTCAGCCCGAGCAGCTTCGTGCCCGGCACGGTCGCCTCGACGGTGAACTGCTTCTTGACCTTTTCGGCGATGGTCTCGACCAGCGCGGCGGCAAGGATCAATCGGCGCGGCTCGCCCTCGACCGAAACGACGGCGTAGTCCAACTCGGGCTTGACGGCCGCGAACTGGTTGCTCGGCAGGGTCCACGGCGTCGTGGTCCAAACCAGCAGGTCGGCGGCGGCCAAATCCTTGGGCGGATCGACCAGCGGGAAGCGGACGTAGACGCTCGGGTCGGCCACTTCGCGGTAGCCCTGGCCGACTTCGCCGCTCGACAGGGCCGTGCCGCCCTGGGCCCACCACCAGACGATTTTGTGGCCCTGGTAGAGCAGTCCCCGGTCGAACAGGTTCTTCAGCGCCCACCAGACGCTCTCGACGTAGCTCTGATGATACGTGACATAGGCTTCTTCGAGATGAATCCAGAACCCGAGCCGCTCGGTCATTTCTTCCCACTGCCGAGTGTAGCGAAAAACGCTCTCGATGCAGCGGTGGATGAACGGCTCGACCCCGTACGACTCGATCTCTTCCTTACTGTGGATGCCCAGTTCCTTGCAGACTTCGACTTCGACGGGCAGCCCGTGGGTGTCCCATCCGGCCTTGCGCCGGCAGAGGTCGCCGCGCATCGTGCGGTAGCGGGGGAATAGATCTTTGATCGCCCGGGTCAGACAGTGCCCCGGATGGGGCAGCCCGTTGGCGGTCGGCGGGCCTTCATAGAAGACGAATTCGGGACAGCCGTCGCGTCGGGCGAGCGACTTCTCGTAGACCTGGTTTTTCTTCCAGAACTCGATGATCCGCTGTTCGAGCTTCGGAAACGAGACGTTACCTTCGACAACAGGAAACATGATGGTTTGATGGTGTTAGAACCGCAAAAGGTGTTGAAACCGCGGATGAACGCAGATAAACGCGGATAGATATCCAGTAGGGTGGGGCGACGAGCGGCCGGGTCGATGCGATCCAACCGTTGCTCGTGGTCGGCCGCTCGTCGCCCCGCCTCACGCAAGCCATCCAGGCCGGATTATTCACGAGGCGACACCAACCCGAAGCGCAAGCGAGAGGATGGCAACGACTTGTCGTCATTTCCGAATCCGGTTGAAATCCTGCGCTCCGCGCCAGAATCACGGGCTCGTGGATAATCCGGGCCAGGCCGATCGTCGGGCAACGGCAACAAAGCGGATCAGTAGACCACGATTCAGGAGAGGAATCAAGGGGGGGTGGTTCGCGGCCACCCCGCACCGGCAGGTCGGCGGCTGGCCGGAATCGACCCGGAATGGTTGAGATTGCCTCGCTGGAGTGGTAGACTAGCGTGGGGCTTTGGGGACTCACGCAAGTCATTCCGATACGTTGCCACGAAGGAGTCTCGAACATGCTTTGCCAAGCTAGTCTTCTCGCCGTGTGGAAGCACGCGCCCCGCGTGATCGCCGCATTCTGTCTTCTGGCTCTCATTCCGGCCGACTCCGCCATTGCCGCGCCGACCGAACCGGCGGCCGATCGCCCCACCGGCCCCAACGTGTTGTTCATCGCCGTCGACGATTTGCGGCCCGAGTTGGGTTGCTACGGCCATGACTACATGCACACGCCCAACATTGATCGACTGGCCTCTCGCGGGACGCTCTTCAACCGGGCCTATTGCCAGCAAGCGGTTTGCAATCCGTCGCGGGCTTCGCTGATGACCGGGCTGCGGCCCGACTCGACCGGGGTACACGACCTGCGACGCCACTTCCGCCTCGCCGTGCCCGACGTCGTCACGCTGGCGCAGCATTTCAAGCAGCATGGCTACCACGCGCAAGCCATCAGCAAGATCTACCATGCGGGTCTCGAAGACCCGGCCTCGTGGAACGTGCCACAGATGCGGCCCCAGGCGCCCATCTATATCGACCCGAAGATTCGCGAGGACATTCGCAGAAGGCGAGAGCAGCTCGAAAGCCAAGGCATCGCCACGACGCGCGGGCCGGACAGGAAGGACCCGGTGACGGGAATGACGCTCGAACTGTCTACTCGGAAGCGAGTCCCGGTCCACGGCCCTAGTTGGGAAGCTCCCGATGTGGCCGACAACGTACTGACCGATGGCAAGACGGCCGACCGGATCATCGAACTGATGCGCGAGTGCAAGGCCGAAAGCAAACCGTTCTTTCTCGGCTGCGGATTCCTAAAACCTCACCTGCCGTTCGTCGCCCCGAAACGCTACTTCGATCTCTACCCGCTCGAAGACGTCAAGCTGCCCGACAATCGTTTCAGTCCGAAGAACGTCCCCGAGATGGCGTTGCACAATTCGGGCGAATTTCGCGTCTATAGCGACATCCCCGACGCGGGGCCGATTCCCGACGATCGGTTGCGTGACTCGCTGCGGGCTTATCGCGCGTGCGTGAGCTATATCGACGCCCAAGTCGGCCGTCTCCTTGATGAATTGGACCGACTCGGACTCCGCGAGAACACGGTAGTCATCCTTTGGGGCGATCACGGCTGGCACCTCGGCGAGCAGGATCTTTGGGGCAAGATGACCAACTTCGAAATCGCCACCCGCGTGCCGATGATCATCAGCTCGCCGGGTCAGAAACACGCGGGCGTCAAGACCGACGCCCTTTCGGAGTTCGTCGACATCTACCCGACGTTGTGCGAATTGTGCGGGCTGCAGACACCGGAGCATCTGGAGGGAACCAGCCTGGTGCCGGTGATGAACTCGCCGGATCGAAAGTGGAAGGATGCGGCGTTTAGCCAGTATCCACGTCCAGGCCTTTTCCCGCTGGAAAGCCGCATCCGGCACATGGGCTACAGCATGAGGACCGATCGGTATCGTTATACCGAATGGCAGAACTCGAAGACGGGCGAAGTCGTCGCCCGCGAACTCTACGACTACCAGAACGATCCCGAGGGAAATGTCAACGTAGTCGACGAGCCGAAAAACGCCGAACTAGTCAAGCAACTCGCCCGGCAACTGGCCGAAGGATGGCGTGGGGCGCTGCCGAAGGAATAACATTATAGGGTGGGTCGAGCGCAACGAGCGCCACCAAGCCACTTGATCTCTTGTTGATTGCTCGCGTTCTCCCGACTAACTCACCACACAGCATGACGGAATCTCAACAACGCGATTCGGGGCGGGATGCGTCGGATAAGATTTCGTCCGACTCGGCCGGCGCGGCGACTGCCTTGCCCGAGGGTTTTCTTGAAGCCATGGCCGTGACCTACACAGGCGACGCGCGTTGGAAGACGGTTCGGCGGTACTTCAAGATCGAGGCGGTGCGAGGGAATCGCGATTTGCTGCCCGACACGCTTTATCTCGTCCATGCTGCCGAGAGCCATTTGATTCGCAGCGATGCCCAGCAGCCCGATCTTAGCGCGATGGAGATGACGGCCGTCGAATCGGGCCAGCGGATGAAACCGATCGCCCGCGGGATGTTGGTCAAGATGGGCCAGAACGGGCAGTTGTGGCGGCTGTCGCCCAAGGAGGCCTCCGCGGCGGCTCTGTCGTCGGCCGCATCGGAGGAAATGGACCCGTCGCTTCGAGGCGGCAAGGCGCGGCTGGTTCGGTCGGTCGATCTGTCGGCGTTCAGCAATCTGTTGGCCGCGGCTCGCCAGTCGCAACTGGTGCCCGGGCTCGACCAGATCGCCCACGTCCGTGACTGCGAGTTTCGCGACGGGCGTTTCGATCAAGCTTTCGGCATCATCGAGCGGCTGTTCGTGGCCTTTCGCCAGTCGGCCGAGCAACGCCAGCAGCGGTTGGCCGACGAGGAGTTGCAGTACCGTAGCGGCGTGGTAAAGATGTCGCCCAAGGAGTGGCAGTTGAAGAAGCAGCGCGACACGGTTCAAACACAAGTTGTCGAGCGAACCCGGCGGGGTTTCACTCGGGTGCTCGACGGTCTGCGCGGGTTGACCCTCGACGAGGAAGCTTCCGGAGGCGGGGAGGATGTCGAGTGCGATTGACACGCGATACAACCGCGTGGTAGGGTGGCGTTGGCTTTCAAGCCGAGAAAAAAGCTATCATTCCCATTGAGGATGCCTGTTTCTTAACGGCACGACGAACGACACCAAGGACCACCCCCCCATGCTCCGCGCGGGACAGAAACTCGGCAAGTACAAAATCACGCGTCGGCTCGCCGAGAGCGCGTTTGCCAACGTCTATCAGGCTCAGGACACCATCGAGGGGGTTCGGGTCGCGCTGAAGATCCCCCACAACCATCTGGTCAGTTCGGAGGTGCTCGAGGAATTTCGCCGCGAGGTGCGGCTGATGGCCCGGCTGAACCACCGGAACATTTTGCCCCTGAAAGACGCCAGCCTGATCGACAGGCATTTCGTCATCGTCTTTCCGCTCGGCGAGCGGACCCTGGCCGACCGCGTTATCAGCCGCATGTCGACCGACACGGTGCTCGGCTACGCCGAACAGATGCTCGCGGCGGTCGCCTACGCCCACGCGAATCGCGTGATTCACTGCGACATCAAGCCCGAAAACCTCATCTTGTTTCCCGACAATACCTTGCGTCTGAGCGACTTCGGCATTTCGATGGTGGCTCATCGGACGGTTCAAGGTTCGGGGTCCGGCACGATTGGCTACATGGCTCCCGAGCAGGCCATGGGCAAACCGTCGTTTCGTTCGGACGTATTTTCTCTCGGGCTGATTCTTTACCGCATGTTTTCGGGCCATCTGCCCGAATGGCCCTACGAGTGGCCTCCTCCGGCGTTTAACCGATTGCGATCGCGCGTCCACGCCGACCTGGTTGCGGTCATTCGCCGCGCCATGGAAGTCGATCCGCGCAANNACAGAGACGCCCAGCAGATGGCCGCTGCGTTCGGCCCGGCAAAGGGTCGGATGCTTCGACAAGCGAAATCGAAAACCACGAAGAAGAGCGGTCGTTCGACGAGCCGCGATTGGCAGGTGATTCGCCACCGGCAGTTCCAGCGCGAACACGGCAACCAGCTCGACATGCGTTTCGCTTGTCCAAAATGCGGCGGCGCAGTGGCCGAGTCAATGGCGGCTTGCCCCTGGTGCGGCGTTTCGCGCAAGGTTCATCGCGACGGGACTCGTTTCCCCGCGCAGTGTCCCCGGTGCGGGCGCGGCATGAAGCTCGATTGGATCTACTGCCCTTGGTGCCACGGTCCCGGTTTCGAGGTCGAGGCAAACCGCGAGTATTCCGACGCGCGTTACGTCGGCCGCTGCTCGAATTCGGCCTGTCCCCGCAAGGAACTGATGCCGTGGATGAAATACTGCCCCTGGTGTCGGCGCAAGGTGCTGCGCAAGTGGAAACTGCCCGATGCGAAGGAGCAATGCGGATCGTGCGGGTGGGGCGTCTACAAGAAGTACTGGAGCTATTGTCCTTGGTGCGGGGCGAAGCTGGCCAAGTAGCAAGGAAGATCGTGCCGTGAGCCGTGTTTTGCCCGAAGTGACGCATTTCCTCGATCGCGACATGACCGAGGCCGATCTGTGCGCGATCGGCGCGGGCCAAGCGGCCGTCTTCTCGTCGCGCTGCCCGGAGAAGAGTACGCCGAACGAGGACGCCGCCGTGCTGATTCCGACCAACGGCGACTCGGCCGTTCTGGTCGTGGCCGACGGACTCGGCGGCGAGCAGGCGGGCGACCAAGCCGCGCGGTTAGCCATCGAGTGCATGATCGAGTCGATCCAAGAGCCGGCTGCAGAGGAAGGGCTCTTGCGAACGGCCGTCCTCAACGGGTTCGAGCGGGCCAACGAGGCCGTGCTCGGTTTGGGCGTCGGCGCGGCGACGACGCTGGCGGTAGTCGAAATCGCCGGGCGCGTCGCACGGCCCTACCATGTCGGCGATTCGATGATTCTGATCGTCGGACAACGCGGCAAGATCCAGCTCCAGACCACGGCCCATTCGCCCGTCGGATTCGCCGTCGAGTCGGGCATGCTCGACGAGAAGGAAGCCATCCATCACGAACAGCGCCATATCGTGTCGAACGTAATCGGCTCGGCGTCGATGAAGATCGAAATCGGCCCGACGATCCAGCTAAAGCCTTATGACACGGTGTTGATCGCCAGCGACGGCCTGTTCGACAACCTCCACGTGCGGGAAATCGTCGATCGCATTCGCAAGGGCCGTCTCGACGAGGCGGCTCGGCGTCTGGTCGATGCAACGCGCCGAAGAATGGACGGTTCGAACGAGGCCCAGCCTTCGAAACCCGATGATTTGACGTTCATTCTCTTTCGGTTGCCTTCACCGCCGAAATCAAGAACACCGGGTTGAGCGATTCGAAGCGTATACGGTCGAGCTGGTAATTGCCGCGGGCCAGGTTGACCATCCACACCCGCGCGTTCGGGTCGAGCCGCTGCAAGACGCGATGGGTCGCCGAGAGGTTGTCGATGCTGCCCAGCGCGGCGACCAGGCGGCCCCCGCGACGAAGCCGCTCGACGGCCGCCTCGGCCAGCGAACTGACGTCCTGGCCCGTCTCGCCCAGAAAGATGGCGTCGGCGGCGGGCAGATCGGCCCACGCGCCGGGCGCTTTGCCCAGGACGGGCACGACGTTGGCCGTCTCGAACCGCCGCGTGTTGGCCGCGATCCGCTCGTGTTCTTCAGGGTCCATTTCGATGGCGTAGACCGTGCCCTCATGGGCGATGCGGGCCGCTTCGATCGAGACCGATCCGCTTCCCGCGCAGACGTCCCAAACGACGCTCGCCGATTCAAGGTTGAGTTCGGCCAGGACCATGCTCCGAATTTCGGCCGGGGTCATCGCCTCGCGTTTCGTGGCCGACTGCTCGAAGGCTTCGTCCGGATTGCCGAACAGCCGGCGAGCCGGCGCCTCGTGGGGCCGGCGGACGGCGTCGGGTTTACGGATCAGGATCATCACTGTCAGCGAGGCGAACTCCAAATCGACCAGTTCGTCCATCTTGGCCAATTCGGCCAACTCGATGTGCGTTACCCGCTCGTTGGGCGAACCCAGATGCTCGCACACATAGACCGTGAAACCATTGATTCGGGCGTCGAGCAGGATTTGTGCGATGCGGTGGGGCGGCAGCGAGCCGCTCGCGAAAAGGCCCACCTTGTTCACCCGGCGGATGGTCTCCAACACGTCGGTCAGCTCGAAGAAATTCAGGTCCGTGAGAAAGGCGTCTTCCCAGCTTTCCTTGACGCGGGCGAACGCCAGTTGCATGGTGCTGACGTGGGGAAGCACCTCGAAACGGTCCTTGCCCAGGCGGTCGAACAGATAATGGGCCACGCCGTAGAAGAGTGGATCGCCGGCGGCCAAGACGACGATATGGCGCTGGGCCGGATCGGCCAGGTAGGCGGCCAACGGTTCGAGGTCGCTGTCGATCAGAAATCGCTTCACGTCCGATCGCGGTATCAGGTGGAGCACCTGCGGATCGCCGACCAGCAAATCGGCCTCGTCGATCAGACGGCGTGCCTGCTCGGTCAGCCCGGCCAAGCCGTCTTGGTTGATTCCCACGATATGGATTCTCGACGTCTGGCTCACGAAGGGGGCCTCCTTGTGATGAACGACCGTCGTTGACGACCCGTCTTTGGTTACGGTATACTCCCTAGCGGCAAGTATACCGAAAAGGAAGAGTCTGTCATGGGGTTTTTTGCGCAATTACTGGACCTTCGCAGCACGCCGCCGCACGCGGTGGCCGACTGCCGGGCCTTCGTCGCCGTCCGCAAACTCGTTGTCAGGGTAGCATGAACTGGCTCAGTCTCATAGGCATCGCCGTCGGGCTGGCCATGGACGCCCTGGCCGTTTCCATCGTCGTCGGGATGACCGTGGCCAAGGTCACCCCACGACACACCTTCCGGATCGCCTTTCATTTCGGGTTGTTCCAGTTCCTCATGCCGGTGATCGGCTGGATGGCCGGGCGGCACCTGGCCGACCTCTTGGCCGACTACGACCATTGGGTCGCCTTTGGGCTGCTGGCCGCCATCGGGCTCAAAATGCTCCACGAGTCGCGAGGCGACGTCGAACCCGAGTCGCGCGCCGATCCGACTCGCGGCTGGATGCTCGTCACGCTCTCGATCGCCACGAGCATCGATGCGCTGGCCGTTGGGGTGACCATGGCCCTGGTCCAAGAAGATGGGATTTGGCTGCCCGCCGCGGTCATTGGGCTGGTGGCGGCCGGTTTCAGTTGGTTTGGCATCACGTTCGGCGCCCGGCTGGGCCGGCGGTGGAGCTTCTGGTCTCACGTGGTCGGCGGGTGTATCCTTATACTGATCGGATGCAAGATACTTTTTTCGCATCTCTTGATCTCGTAGAAAGGACTCACCACGAAGGACACGAAGAGC